>DATBXI010000161.1:0-2957 GCA_036514355.1 Desulfuromonadaceae bacterium | reverse complement strand
TGGTGGCGGGCCACGACACCACCCTGCCGGTGACCATGGACGAGATGCTCTACCACGTGAAGGCGGTCCGGCGCGCCGAACCCAAGGCGCTCCTGGTGGCGGACATGCCCTTCATGTCCTGCCAGTCCGGCATCGACGAGGCGTGCCGCAACTGCGGCCGCATGATCAAGGAAGGGGGCGCCGAGGCGGTCAAGATCGAGGGGGGCGCCAACATGGCCCACGTGATCCGGGCCGTCACCGCCATCGATATCCCGGTCATGGGGCACGTGGGCCTGACGCCCCAGTCCATCCACCGCATGGGTGGATACAAGGTGCAGGGGCGCAAGGACCAGGCCGAACGGATCGTGGAGGACGCCCTGGCGGTGGAGGCGGCCGGCGCCTTCAGCATCGTGCTGGAAGGGATACCGGCCAAGCTGGCGGCACGGATCAGCGCCGAACTGACCATCCCCACCATCGGCATCGGCGCCGGTCCCCAGTGCGACGGCCAGGTGCTGGTGATCCACGATATCCTGGGGCTGTGCGAGAAGTACTCGCCCAAGTTCGTCAAGCGCTATGCCGACCTGTCGCCGCTGATCTCCGAGGCGGTGCGACAGTATGTGTCGGAAGTGAGGGCGGGAGAGTTCCCCACGGAGGAGCATTCGTTCAGTTGATCATAATTTTTCCCTCTCCCTAGCCCTCTCCCACAAGGGGAGAGGGAATACCCTCCTCCCTTGATGGGAGGGGATGGGGGAGGGTGCAAGGCAGTGCAATAAAGGAAATCCATGAAAATCATCACCACCGTCGCAGAGATGCAGCAGACCGCCCGTTCCCTCAAACATGAAGGGCGGACCATCGCCCTGGTCCCCACCATGGGCTTCCTGCACGAGGGGCATGCCTCGCTGCTCAGGGAAGGACGCCGGCGCGGCGACTGCCTGGTGCTCTCCATCTTCGTCAACCCCATCCAGTTCGGCCGGAACGAGGACCTGGGCCGCTACCCACGGGACATGGAGCGCGACTGCCGCATCGCCCGGGAATGCGGGGTGGACATCGTCTTCACGCCGGACGCTGGCGGTATGTACCCGAACGGTTTCCAGACGTCCGTCCGCGTGGCCGACCTGTCCCTGCCGTTGTGCGGGGCCAGCCGCCCGGGGCACTTCGACGGCGTGGCCACGGTGGTGACCAAGCTGTTCAACATCTGCCAGCCGGATGTTGCCCTGTTCGGCGCCAAGGACTTTCAGCAGCTGGCCGTGATCCGGCGCATGACCGCCGACCTGAACCTAGATGTGGCGATCGTGGGCATGCCCATCGTCAGGGAGGCGGACGGCCTGGCCATGAGCTCGCGGAACAGCTACCTGTCGCCGGCGGAGCGGCGGAGCGCTCTCTGCCTCTCTGCCGCCGTCCGTCGGGTGCGCGAGCTGTACAGGGCCGGCGAGCGGGATGCGGCAGCCCTGCGCCGGGCCGCCCTGGAGCTGATCGCAGCCGAGCCCGCGGCAGTGATCGATTACCTGGAGCTGCGGGACGGGGCTACTCTGGAACCGAAGGCGACGGCCGACGACGCCACGCTGCTGGCCCTGGCGGTCAAGATCGGGGCCACGAGGCTGATCGACAACACCGTGCTGGGAGATACACCATAATGCCCAACAAGGCCCGCGCCACCCTGGAAAACCTCTACCGGATCTTCACGGTACCGGAAGCCCCGGATTCGACCCTCGGCATCATTGATCAGGCGATCGCTGACGACGTCACCGGTTTCCTGCAAACCCACATCGTTGCCATCGAACGGAACCTGGAAGAGATCGAGGCCAGCTTCGCTTCCTGTACTATCCCCGAGGAGCCGACCTACGTTTCCGAATACACCGAGTTCGTCAAGGCGAACCTGGTCGCCCAGTCGGTCCACACCGCTGCCCCCGGTTTCGTCGGCCACATGACCTCGGCGTTTCCCTATTTCATGCTCCCCCTGGCGCGCCTCATGACCGCCCTCAACCAGAATCTGGTCAAGGTGGAGACCTCCAAGGCCTTTACGCCCATGGAGCGGCAGGTCCTGGCCATGATCCACCATTTGGTCTACCGCCGGCCCGACGCATTCTATCCCCCCTGGATACACAACAGCCAGGCCGCCCTGGGGGCATTCTGCTCCGGCGGCACCATCGCCAATGTCACGGCCCTGTGGGTGGCGCGCAACCGCCTCTTTGCCCCGGACGGCACGTTCCGCGGCATTGCCGCGGAAGGGCTGGGCCGGGCCCTGCGGCATCGCGGCTGTGACGGGATTGCCGTCCTGGTCTCCGAGCGGGGTCACTACTCCTTCGGCAAGGCCGCCGACCTGCTCGGCATCGGCCGGGACCATCTGGTCAAGGTAGCGATCGACGCAAACAACCGCATCGACCTGAAGGCGCTGCGGCAGGAATGCCGGCGCCTGGCGGATGAGAATATCCTCCCCCTGGCGCTGGTCGGCATTGCCGGTACCACCGAGACCGGCAACGTGGACCCCCTGGAGGCCATGGCGGATCTCGCCGAAGAGCTTGGCTGCCACTTCCATGTGGATGCCGCCTGGGGTGGGCCGACCCTCTTTTCCGACCGCCATCGCTCCCTGCTCGCCGGCATCGAGCGGGCCGACTCGGTCACCATCGATGCCCACAAGCAGCTCTATGTGCCCATGGGCGCCGGGATGGTGGTCTTCAAGGACCCTACGGCGGTGTCGGCCATCGAGCATCACGCCAACTACATCCTGCGCCACGGCTCCAAGGACCTGGGGAGCCATACCCTGGAAGGGTCGCGCCCGGGCATGGCCCTGCTGGTCCACGCCGGTCTCTCGATCATCGGCCGCAAGGGATACGAGCTTCTCATCGACCTGGGAATCGAGCGGGCCCGGACCTTTGCCGCCCTGATCCGGCAGCATCCCGATTTCGAGCTGACCAGCGAGCCGGAACTGAACATCCTCACCTACCGCTACTGCCCCCGAACCGTGCAGCAGGCCCTGG
>DATBXI010000160.1:0-2073 GCA_036514355.1 Desulfuromonadaceae bacterium | reverse complement strand
CGACGGGATTCGACCCGGACCCATGGCCCGTTGTAGTATGGGCCGCGATACCAGAAACCATTATCGTACACGTAGTAATCGGTGCCGATGTACACGATGTCGTAGGGAATCCCCACGGACACGTACATGCCCAAGGGCGGCGAGAAGATGAAGCGCGGCGCCGTTTGCAGGACTACCTGCGGCCCCGGCGGCGGCGCGGGCTGGACGACCACCGGTGCCCCCAGGTTGATGTTCAGGTTTACGCCCCCTTCGCGGGCCAGCGCGGCGGAAGAGATGGTTGCCACCAGTGCAAATGCGATCGTTAACTCCCTTTTCATAGTGTATCTCCTTTCCCTCCTACAGAGGTTCTCATGGAAACGATTGCAGGAGCGATCATTCACAACCTATTTGAATTATACCCCACACTGCCGGCTCCGTCACCCTGCGCCGGGACCACTGGCAGCCCGAGAGAAATGCTATCGCACCAACAAAAAAAGCCCGCTAAGCGGGCTTTGTGCGTTTCCATGCAGAGAGGAGAACGGCCTCCGGCCTACTCCCGCACGTAGGTGTCCATGTCCGTCTCGTGGACCATGCCCATGAGACGGGCGTATTCCGACTCGATCATCAGGTAGTGGTTGTGGGTCTCACGCACGTTCAGCTCGTAGACCGCCCGCACCTCGGGATCGCTCATCTTCTCCGCCGTATCCTGCAGCGCCTCCTCCAGGTGCTGCTCCTTCTCCATGGCCACTTCCAGCGCCCGCTGCTCGTTGAAGTCCTCCCCGATGTCCCGGGTAATGGCAGCCAGCCAGCCGGATTCGTTATCGAACGGGGTATCCAGGAAGGCGTCCAGGGAGGGGATGTCCGTGCCCCGGTAGATCCGGTAAAAATGGCCGGCATGCTCGCGCTCCTCGCCGGCCAGCAACGTGAACGTGCGCTTGGCGTCGGCATCCTTCATCCGCTGTGCACCGTACTGGTAATAGTGCATGGCGTTCTTTTCCGTCTGTATGGAGCGTTTGATCGCTTCCTGGACATCGATGGTCATGATTCCTATCCTCCTGGTGTCAATGCTGGTCCGGTTACCGCGACCGGTGCACCAATGCTACCTCACCCCCCATGTTTGTCAAGCCACCTGTCCTGCACGCCGGAAAACGTTCTATTCCGCCTGAACGTACCAATCTCCGGTTCTGGACAAAAAAACGCCCGGGTCTCCAGGAGGGGGAAAGCGGAGACGCCGGGCGAAAAAGAAGGGGCGCCGAAGCGACCCCCTCCGCAACTTGTTTGGCTCAGTCCACCGACTTCCTCAGGAAGGTGGGGATGTCGTACTGATCCTCGTCCTCTTCCAGGTAGGTGACGACCGGCCTGACCCGGGCGGCGTTCTCGGTCTGCTGGCGGTCGCGCTTGAAAGTGGGGATGTCCAGCACGTTCTTGGCCGGGGCGTGCTTCTCCATGATCGGCATGGCATTCCTGCGCATCTCCCGCGACTTGTCCGCATCGAAGCGGTCGCCGAACCCGGTGGCGATGACGGTCACCTTGACGGTTTCGCCCAGGTCGTCGTCCCTGACCACGCCGATCTTGATGCTGGCGTCCTCGTGCACCTTCTCGTGGACGATACGGTTGACCGTGTTGTAGTCGTCCATGGTCATGGAGGCGGACCCGGTGATGTTGACCAGCACCCCCTTGGCGCCGGAGATGTCGTTGTCCTCCAGAAGGGGGCTGGAGATGGCGGCGTTCACGGCGTCGGCGGCCCGGTTCTCGCCGGTGCCGGTGCCGATGCCCATCATGGCCATGCCGCGCACGCTCATGACGGTCTTCACGTCGGCGAAGTCCAGGTTCATCAGGCCGGTGGAGGTGATCAGCTCGGCAATCCCCTGCACGGCCTGGCGCAGCACGTCGTCCGACGGCTTGAAGGCGTCGAACAGCGACATATTCTTACCCGCCAGGCTGATCAAGCGGTCGTTGGGGATAATGATCAGCGAGTCCACATGCTTCTTGAGCTCATGGATGCCTTGCTCCGCCAGTTCGGTCCGGGCCTTCCCCTCGTAGGTGAACGGCTTGGTAACGACCCCCACGGTCAGGGCGCCGGATTCGCGGGCC
>DATBXI010000159.1:0-4367 GCA_036514355.1 Desulfuromonadaceae bacterium | reverse complement strand
TCCTGATCGAGGGGATCATCCAGGGGGGGGCGGGGGCGCTCGTGGCCATGGGATTGCTGTTGGCGCTGTACGAGGGATTCCTCCACAACGCGGGCAGCTTCCTGACCTTCAATCCGGCCACGTCCGGCCTCTCGTTCCTGCCCATCGAGTATGTCGGCGCCATCATCCTGGCCGGAGTGCTGCTCGGCTTCGTCGGCAGCCTGACGTCCCTCAAGCGCTTCATCCACGTCTAGATGAAACAGTGGCTGACATGCATAGCGCTGCTGGCCATCGTCCCGCTCGCCCACGGCGCCAACCCCAAGGACGAGCTGCGGGGGGTCAAGCAGGAGATCAAGGCCAAGAAGCAACTGATCACCAAGACCCGCAAGGTGGAAGCGGTCGTCTCCACCGAACTGCAGGAAATCAACCGCAACCTGGCTCAGAAGGAGAGCGACCTGGGGCGGCTGGACCGGGATCTGGCCACGGTGGAGTCCAGCCTGGAACGTACCGCCCGGGAGATCGCCCAGGTGACGGACGAGGCCAACCGGAAGCGGCGGGAGATCGAGCGGCGGCTGGCGTCCCTGTACAAGGCCGGTGAGCTGGGGGCGCTGCGGATGTTCTTCTCGGCCGAGTCATTTCCCCAGATGGCGGAGAACATCCGCTATATGCGTTCAATTCTTGAGAATGACAAAAAGATTTTCGCGGAGTATAATCAAAAAATTGAACAGTTGCGAAAGCTCAAGGGGGACCTGGAACAGGACGCGGCCAGGAAGGCGCGCATCAAGCAGGGGATAGCCCTCAAAAAGCGCGAGATAGAAGAGGAAAAGGGGAAGAAAGCACTCTACCTGACAAAGGTCCGCCAGGACCGCAAGGGGTACGAGGCGTCACTCAGGGAGCTGCAGGCCAATGCCGCCCGCCTCCAGAGCATGATAGAACGTCTGGATGCCTTGAGCCGCAGGAAGCTCTCGTCGCGGCACGAGAAGCCGGGCAGCAGGCTCAAGCCGGCTCCCGAGCTGCCGCCGGTGCCGGATCGCGGTTTTGCCTCACAGAAGGGGCGCATGTCGCTGCCGGTGAGGGGCGAGATCATCGAGTCGTTCGGCAAGCACAAGCACCCCGAGTTCAATTCCTATACGTTCAGCAATGGGATGTCCATTTCCGCGGGCATGGGTACGGAGATCCGCTCCATCTACGACGGCAACATCATCTTTGCGGACTATCTGAAGGGATACGGCAACATGGTCATCATCGATCATGGCGGCGGCTACATGAGCCTGTATGCCCATGCCGGCCGTATTCTCAAGAAGGTCGGCGCCGAGGTGTCCCGCAACGAGGCGGTCGCCACGGTGGGTGACATGGATTCCGGCCGGGGTCCCATGCTCTATTTTGAAATCAGGCACCAGAAAAAGCCGGTTGATCCGGCTGGCTGGGTCAGATAAACACGTAACGGCAACTAACATACCGGAGGCAGAAGATGTTTAGAAAAGGCAGCAGAAAACGGGTAATTGCAGGGTTCACACTGATCGTGGCCGCCCTGGTGATTTTCATCAGCATCAGTTCGCAACAGCGGTGTGCGGCGGAAGGGAAGGGGAGCGACTACGAATCCATCGAACTCTTCACCGATGTCATGGCGATCGTCAAGAAAAGCTACGTGGAGGAAGTGGATACCAAGAAACTGATCTACGGGGCCATCAACGGCATGTTGGCATCGCTCGATCCGCACAGTTCCTTCATGCCGCCCGATTCCTACAAGGAGATGAAGATCGACACCAAGGGCGCGTTCGGTGGCCTGGGCATCGAGATCACCATCAAGGACGGAATCCTCACGGTCATCTCCCCCATCGAGGATACACCCGCCTACAAGGCCGGCATCAAGGCCGGGGACCAGATATTCAAGATCGACGACAAGTTCACCAAGGATCTCAACATCAACGAAGCGGTCAAGCGGATGCGAGGACCGAAAGGGTCCACCGTGGTCCTGACCATCATGCGTGATACCTTCGAGAAGCCCAAGGAATTTCCGTTGGTCCGTGACGTCATCCAGGTCAAGAGCGTCCGCTCGCGCATGCTGGACAGCGGCTACGCCTATGTGCGCATCTCCCAGTTCCAGGAGAAGACCGACGAGGACCTGAGCAAGGCCCTGCACACATTCCAGGAGGAGAACAAAAAGCCGCTTTCCGGTCTGATCCTCGACCTGCGCAACGATCCGGGCGGATTGCTGGACCAGGCGGTCAAGGTGGCTGATCACTTTATCGACAATGGCCTGATCGTCTACACCGAGGGACGCGAAAAGGATTCCAAGATGCAGTTTTCCGCCAAGAAGGGGAACAAGGAGCCCAACTATCCCATCGTGGTGCTGATCAACAGCGGCAGCGCCAGCGCGTCGGAGATCGTGGCCGGTGCGCTGCAGGACCACAAACGCGCCCTGATCATGGGCACACAGAGCTTCGGCAAGGGGTCGGTGCAGACCATTATCCCGCTGTCGGACGATTCCGGCCTGCGCCTGACAACGGCCCGCTACTACACGCCCAACGGGCGTTCCATCCAGGCCAAGGGCATCACCCCGGACATCGTCGTGGAACGGCTTGAAATGCCCAAGGAAGTGGATAAGCGGGATGCGCTCCATCTGCGGGAAAAGGACCTGGAGAATCATTTCGAGAGCGAGGATAAGAACGCCCCGAAGGGGTCCAGGAAGGACGCGAAGCCTGAGGAGAAAAAGGACAAGATCGCATCGCTCAAACCGGAAGACAACCTGAACAACGACTACCAGGTCATGCGGGCGCTTGACCTGCTCAAGGGGTGGGATATCCTCAAGCAGATGGGAACCACCAAGTAGGCCGGCCCGCCTGCTGCCGCAGCAATCGGCCCGTGCGCATCTCTCCGGGGAAGTGCACGGGCCGCTTCGTACCATGGCATTAAATAAATCGACCGGGGAACAGGGGCAGCGTGAAAAGGACCAGACACAAGCGTTATAAACAACAAGGTCAAGGTGGCCGCATTGCCGCCCTGGCCATACTTTTCGTCGTTGTCCTCGCCGTATGCGGGTATTTCTTTCTCAAATCCCATCAGGAGACGGTCCGGCACATGCCGCCGGCCGTCCCGCCACCGGCCGCGCCGACGGCTCCCGTGTCACCTGGGCCCCCTGCGGCGCCACCGCCCCAGGCCCCGGCGACCGCCGGGAATGCCCCCGCGACGGGCAACATGTCCCCTCCCGCAGCAACACCGCCTGAGACACGGGAACAACGGCAGCCCGGCCATGTCGGGGAAGGGAAGGGGCGGCTGGCCGTAATCATCGACGATATGGGCAGCAGCATGGAGGAAGCCCGTTCATTGGCCGGCATCGGCGTGCCGCTCACGTTCTCCATCATTCCCGACCTGGCCAGATACCGCGAGGTGGCGGCCTTTGCCGCCGCCAACGGCATCGAGACCATGATCCACATCCCGATGCAGTCCAAGGGGTGGCCGCAACGCCGTCTTGAGGCCAACGGGCTGCTGGTGTCCATGGACGATGCCGAAGTCAGAGCCCGCCTGGAGGGGTTCATGCGTGACATCCCCAAGGCGGTGGGTGCAAACAATCACATGGGATCGGAATATACCGAGCATGAGGAACAGATGCGGGTGGTGTTGGGAGCGCTCAAGTCCAGGGGGCTGTTTTTCATCGACAGCATGACCTCGCCCCGGTCAACGGGGCTGCGGCTGGCGCGGGAGATGGGGATCAGGTCGGAGCGGCGGAACGTGTTTCTGGATAACGAGCAGAACCAGACCTATATCCAGGGGCAGCTCAACCAGGCGGTGCGGGTGGCGCAGAAGGCGGGAACGGCCATCGCCATCTGCCATCCCCATCCGGCAACCATAAAGGCACTGGCGTCACTTCTGCCGGGACTGGAACAGCAGGGCATCACCCTGGTGCCGGCTTCCCAACTCGTCAGGTAGTGCGGCACAGCGGAGCATGACGCTGAAACACCCCTTGGCCATACGGCCAAGGGGTGTCGCATATGAGGCCCGGTGATGCGTCCGGGCAGTCTAGAGCCGAAACTTGCTGACCAGGTTTTGCATGTCATGGGCCTGTCTGGCCAGTTGAGCCGCGGCAGAGGCGGTTTCCTCGGCACCCCGCGCGGTCTGTTGCACCACGTCCGTGACCTGCTGGATGTTGGAGACAATCTCGCCGGTGGTGGCTGTCTGCTCTTCGGCGGCCGTGGCGATCTGGTTCACCTGCATGGTGACCTCGTTGATCCGCTCCAGGATCTCATTCAGGGCCTGGCCCGATTTCTGGGACGATACGGCCCCCTTCTCCACCTCGTGGACCCCGACCTCCATGGCCTTGACAGCTTCACCGGTCTCCCTCTGGATCGCCTTGATCATCTCGCCGATCTCCCGGGTCGCCTTGGTGG
>DATBXI010000158.1:0-10289 GCA_036514355.1 Desulfuromonadaceae bacterium | reverse complement strand
TTCCGCCCGGCCGGTGCGGGATAGTCGTCTGTTTCCACCCGGTAGATGGCGGCCGGCGACCCCTTCACCTCCGCCAGGATTCTGAAGACAGTGCCTGGCAGGGCGATGAACTCCAGCTCCCGTACCTGGCCGCAGCGGTCGGTTTTCAGGGTTCTGCCGTCCTGTCCCCCGAACACGGCGCCGAAGGCCGGCGTGTTCAACACCGGCGCCGGGGTGCGGGCCACCCCGTAGGCGGCGGCTCCGGCGGAGCCGGCCCAGCAGCCCCAGGCCGTCACGATGAGGAGGAACAGTCTGCTCATCTGGCACCTCCCATGGCCTGGCGCACCAGCGACTTCTGGGCCTCGGTCAGCCGGGGGGTGGCGAGCACCTCCCGGAGTGCGGCAGGGGGGAGCCCCGGCAGGAACAGGGTGAACCAGACTTTAGGGGTGCGGGGGTTTTTCAGGAGCGCCAGGCGGATGTTGGGGCGGCCACTCCAGCGACCGCTGCGGGCAACCATGGAGATGGTCTCGGCCGTGGCGACCGCCGAGGTGATGAACTGGTACAGGGCACCCTCCTTGAGGCGCGGGTTGTCCAGGCAGGCCGCCACCACCGGGGGCAGCCCTTCCCTCAGCAGTGCCTCGGCCACCGCCGATGTAGCGCGCCGGGCCAGGGTCAGCTTGGTGCCCAGGGGTTGGGTGGGGAGGCGCTGGATGATGGCGCGTTCCGCGGCGAGGCGCTGGTCTGGGCCGATGCCGGGGATGGTGCAGATCTTGAGCAGATCGAGCAGGTACACGTGGGGCAGCAGGGCCTGGGCAATGTGCACCGGGGTCTCGGGGTGGCAGACCAGGGCCAGCCTGACGGCGTAGACCTCGGTGAGCGATTTGTCGCTGTGGAACGCCCTGAAGAGCTCGGCCGGCAGCCCGCGCCTCTTGAGCAGCGCCAGCAGATGGTGCTCGTCGATGGCGGGGTTGCGGAGGGCCGTTACCAGCACCTCGGCGGATTGCTCCTGCATGAGCTGGAAGAGCTCGTCCTTGTCGGCGGTCAGCGCCTGCAGGAGGCGGTGTGACAGATTTTGGTCGTCCCCCGCATTTTTTGCAGCACTGTCCATAACCTTCTCCTGGGTGGCGGGCGCTAGCCGGTTGCGCGCGGTCCGGGTTCGTGATAGAGATAGCATACTATTTCAGAACACACGATGCCAGTCCGGAATATGAACCCGACATCACACAGCGACGACGCCACATCCCCGCTCCTGGCCGAGATCACGGACGCGGAACTGGAGGAGATCGGCATGATCCTGGGATCGCGCCGGCACTTCGATCTGTCCGTCTATAAGCCCAAATGCATGAAGCGGCGCGTGGCCATCAGGATGCGCGCCACCGACTGCGGTGACGTGACAGCCTACTGCGGCCTGCTGCAACTGAGCGACCGTGAGGTGGACCTGCTCCAGAAGACGCTCACCATCCATGTGAGCCAGTTCTTCCGGAACCCCTCCATGTTCGAGAAGCTGCAAACAGATGTCATCCCCCCCCTCTTCGCGGCACGGGGGAGGGCGGCCGGGGCGGCCGTGCGCTTCTGGTGCCTGGGATGCGCCGGTGGGGAGGAGCCCTACAGCCTGGCGATTCTGCTCAGGGAGCATTTCAGCAGGGAGTTGGGCCACACGCGGGCCGTCATCACGGGGACCGACATCGACCCCGACACCCTCCGGAGCGCCCGCCAGGCGGAATACGACGAGGATCGTCTCAAGGACGTCCCCTCTGCGATCAGGGAGCGTTACTTTCGGCACCAGGGGACGCATTTTGCCCTGATTCCTGCGATCAGGGATATGGTAACCTTTTTGCAAGGCGACATGTGCGATGTTGCGGAGTATCAGGCGAGCGACCTGGTGCTCTGCCGCAACACCCTGATCTACTTTGCCCGGCCCGTTCAGGAAACGATACTGCACGGCATCGCGGATTGCCTGCCCACAGGGGGCGTCCTGGTGCTCGGCAAGTCGGAAAGCCTGGTGGGGACCGTGCGCCAGCGTTTTGCGCCGGTCTGCCGGACGGAGCGCATCTATCGCAAAGTCTGATCCTTCGCAGCAACCCGGTCCGTTTCCGTAACCTACACCTATCGTGGAGGCACGACATGCATATTCCTATCGGCTATAAGTTCATCATCGGTATTTTCGTGGTGGTGGCCGCGGTGGCCTTCAGCCCGAAGCTGGTCGGCTTGCTAGGCTATTCGGCCGAGATCAGCAGCATTCTGGGGTATGTGGTGGCCATGACCGTGGGCCTGATCCTGGGATGGGCCTTCTCGAAGCGGTTCACCGCCAATATCGGGCGATTGACGGCCGCTGCCGAGTCCATCAGCCAGGGGGACCTGACCCACGATGTGGCCATTCAGCATTCGAGCCTCCCCGACGAGACCCACGAACTGGCCCGGCTGATCGGCCTGATGCAACAGAACCTGCGTGACCTGGTGGGGTACATCAAGAACGGTTCGGCTCAACTCTCCGGATCGGCGCGGGAGATCAATGCCACCGCATTGGAGATCAGCGCTTCCACGGAGGAGGTCGCCCAGTCCATCGAACAGATCTCCCGCGGCGCGGAAACCCAGGCCATGATGGTGGACAAGACCTCCAAGACCATCCGGGAGATCGCCATCTCCATCGATTTGGTGGCGGCTCGGGCCCGGGAGACGGCCAAGGCTGCCCGGGAGACCAGCCTTACCGCCCAGCATGGCGGCAGCCTGGCCGGCGAATCCCTGGAGCGGATGAAGGAGTTCTTCGATCATCAGGAAACCATCGGCCGGCAGTTCGACGCCTTTAACGCCAAGTTGCAGAAGGTGGGCAAGATCGCCGATTTCATCGGCGATCTTGCCCGCCAGACCAACCTCCTGGCCCTGAACGCCTCCATCGAGGCGGTCCGGGCCGGGGAATACGGCAAGGGGTTCGCGGTGGTGGCCGACGAGGTGCGCAAGCTGGCCGACGGCTCGGCCCAGTCCGCCGCCGATATCAACGACATGATCGAGAGCCTGCGCGACGAGAGCCGGCGGGTGCACGAGGTCATCCAGGAGAGTACCCGCACCATCAGGGAGGGAAAAAAGAACATCGATGTGACCGCTTCGGCCTTCCAGGAGATACTCAAGACGGTCCTGGAAACCGAGCGCAAGGCCACGAGCATCGCCGATCTCTCCCAGATGCAGCTTGACGGCTCGGGCAAGATGGTCAAGGCGGTGGACGAGATCGCCAAGGTGGCCGACGACAATGCCGCTGCCACCGAACAGGTGTCGGCAGCCACGGAGGAGCAGTTGGCCGCCATGCAGGACATGGCCCTGTCCACGAAGGAGCTGGCCCAACTGGCGGAAGACCTGCTGGCCGCGGTGGAGCGCTTCAAGGTCGTGGCGGTGGAGCCGGAGGCGGCATGACGGAAGAAGCCGGGCGCAAATATCTGATCTTCACCCTGCCGGGGCATCGCTATGCCGTTGACCTGGCCCAGGTGGCAGAGGTGGATGAGCCGCCGACCCTCTGGCCGATCCCCGGCGCACCCCCCAGCTATCCCGGTGCCATGAACTTCCACGGCAGCATCGTGGCGGTCATGGACCTGACCGCTTTTGTCGGGCTTCCGGCCGGCCGTCCCGCGGAAAAGGTGATCGTGCTGGCGCCCGCTATTGCCTCCCTGGCCCTGCTCGTGGAGCGGGTGGAGCAGATCGTGCCGGCCAGCCGGGTACGCGCCGGCGCGCCGGACCAGGCACAGGACGCACCCTTCTCGCACCATCCCCTGCACCTGGCGGACGGGACCTCTGCCCTGCTGCTGGACGTGGATGAACTGGTCCGCGCGGCCACGGAGGCCATGGCCGCCCTGTAGGCGGCTCGCTCACCCCATATCCCTCCCTTCCCGGCGGCCCTTGACACCCGCCGCCCATCTGCAAGACTTTACACAGAAACCGATGCCGCAGTATCCGGGGGTGCCCATGGATAGCTCCACGCTCAATGCACGCATCGTCGAACGGGGCAGGGCGCTGTTTGCCGCCGTGGCCGGCGAGAGGCCGTCGCTGTTCGACCAGCGGAGCTGGACCGGCCGGGTGATGGAGTGGAGCCTGGCTCACGAACGCTTCAAGGTGCAGCTGTTCCGTTTCGTGGATGTCTTCCCCACCCTGTCCACCCCCCAACTCCTTAACGACCATATCCGCGACTACTTCGGCTCAGGAGAGGACCTGCCGCCGGTGCTGGCCCGGGGAGCCCGAGTGGCGGGCCGGTTCGGCAGCCTGGGGGGTGAGGCGCTGAGCCTCCTGATCTCCGCCAACATTCGGCAGATGGCCCGCCAGTTCATCGTCGGCGAGACGGTTGCGGAGCTGCTCGCGAGCCTGGAACGGCTGAGGCGTGAGGGGTTCGGCGCCGTGGTGGACGTGCTGGGTGAGGCCACCCTGTCCGAGGCCGAGGCAGAGGCCTACGGTGCCACCTACCGGGAACTGCTGGACAGCCTGGACAGGGCCCAGGCCGGCTGGCCCGCCCTGGGCTCCGGCCGTGGGGAGGCGGGCCCGGATTGGGGCTGTGCCCCCCGGGTCAACGTGGCGGTCAAGCCGAGCGCCCTCTACTGCCTGGCCAGTCCCCAGGATTTCGAGGGGTCGGTGAACGCCATCCTGGCCCGGCTGCACCCCATCGCGGCCCGGGTGGTGGCAGCGGGGGGCTTTCTCTGCATCGACATGGAGTCCTACCGGCTCAAGGCGATCACCCTGGAGCTCTACCGCCGGCTGAGGCGGGAATTCCGGGATTATCCCCACATGGGGATCGCCCTGCAGAGCTACCTGAAAGATACGGACAGCGACCTGGCGGAGCTGCTGGGCTGGGCGCGCCAGGAGCATATCCCCATCTCCATCCGCCTGGTCAAGGGGGCCTACTGGGACTACGAGACGGTCCGCGCCCGGCAGCAGGGGTGGGAGAGCCCGGTGTGGGGGCGCAAGGCCGAGACCGACGCCGCCTTCGAGCGTCAGGCCCGTGCCATCCTGGAGAACCACGCCATCTGCCATTTTGGCTGCGGTTCCCACAACATCCGCACCATCGCGGCGGTGCTGGAGACGGCCGCCGCACTGGGGGTTCCCGAATCCCGCTACGAGTTCCAGATGCTGTACGGCATGGCCGAGCCGGTGCGCCGGGGCATTCTCAAAGCGGCCGGCCGGGTGCGCCTGTACTGTCCCTACGGGGCCATGGTGCCGGGCATGGGATACCTGGTGCGCCGCCTGCTGGAAAATACCGCCAATGAATCCTTCCTGCGCCGGAGTTTTGCCGAGGGAACGGAGATCGAGCGCCTGCTGGAGGACCCGGCTGCGACCGCTGGCCGTGAGCAGGCGGAACAGGCCCGGACGGCGCCCCCATCCGAAGGGGTTCCCGGCAGCCCGCGCCCCTTTGCCAACGAACCGGCCATCGATTTCACCCGGACCGACCAGCGCGCGGCCTTCCCCCGAGCCATCACGGCGATACGCAGCCGCCTGGGACGGGAGTACCCGTTATTCATAGGGGGGCGGGAGGTCACCACCGCCGATTGGCTCCCCAGCGTCAACCCGGCCCGGCCGTCCGAGGTCCTGGGGCGGGTCTGCCAGGCCGGCACCCGGGAGGTGGGCCAGGCCATGGACGCGGCCCGGGACGCCTTCCCGGCGTGGCGCGCCACCCCTCCACGGGAACGGGCCGGGTACCTGTTCACGGCGGCCCGGCTGCTCCGGGAGCGTATCTTCGAGTTCGCGGCCTGGCAGGTGCTGGAGATCGGCAAGCAGTGGGACCAGGCCCATGCCGATGTGGCCGAGGCCGTCGATTTCCTGGAATACTACGGCGCCGAGATGATCCGCCTGGGCGAGCCCCGCAGGCTGGGCCATATCCCGGGGGAGGTCAACCACCACCTGTACGGGCCCCGGGGGGTGGCGGCGGTCATCGCCCCCTGGAACTTCCCCCTGGCCATCAGCACGGGCATGGCTGCCACCGCCCTGGTGACCGGCAACCCGGTCCTGTTCAAGCCCTCCTCCCTCACCGCGATCATCGGCCACCAGCTGGTGGAGCTGTTCCGCGAGGCCGGCCTGCCGGCAGGGGTGTTCAACTATCTGCCCGGCAGGAGCAGTGTGATGGGGGACTTCCTGGTGGACCACCCCGACGTTGCCCTGATCGCCTTCACCGGCTCCATGGAGGTGGGGCTGCGCATCATCGACCGGGCGGCCCGGGTGCATCCGGGCCAGGCCACCGTGAAGCGGGTCATCGCCGAGATGGGGGGCAAGAACGCCATCATCATCGACGCCGATGCCGACCTGGACGAGGCCGTGGGGCAGGTGCTCGCCTCGGCCTTTGCCTTTCAGGGGCAGAAGTGCTCGGCCTGCTCGCGGGTGATCGTGCTGGATGCGATCCATGACCGCTTTGTCGAGCGCCTGGTGGAGGCGGCCCGGGCCTGGCGGATCGGCCCGGCCGACGACCCGTCCTTTGCCATGGGGGCCGTGGCTGATGACGCCGCCCAGCGGAAGATCCTGGAGTACATCGCCATCGGCGAGCAGGAGGGCACACTGCTCTACAAGAGCCCGGTGCCGGGAGGCGAGGGGTATTGGGCGCCATTGACCATCATCGGCGCCATCACCCCCGCCCATCGCCTGGCCCGGGAGGAGGTCTTCGGGCCGGTCCTGGCGGTCATGCGCGTCCGGGACTTCGACCAGGCCATCCAGTGGGCCAACGCCACCCCCTATGCCCTGACCGGGGGGCTCTTCAGCCGCAGCCCGCGGAACATCGAGCACGCCCGGACCGCTTTCCGGGTGGGGAACCTGTACATCAACCGCGGCATTACCGGCGCCCTGGTGGGGCGCCAGCCCTTCGGCGGTGCGGCCATGTCCGGTGTGGGCACCAAGGCGGGCGGCCCCGACTACCTGCTGCATTTCATGGACCCGCGGGTGGTGACGGAGAACACCATGCGCCGGGGGTTCACCCCCTCCGAGGGTTGAGCGGTTGGTATCCGACCTGGCGGCGAACCCCGAAACCCTCTTTTACCGCAGAGGAGGAGAGCGCAGAAGAAATCAACAGAGTTATCGGAGCTCCTGATTAGCGCCCATCTTCCGCCGAACCCTTCTCCCTGAGGAAGAAGGTGGCCCGGATGAGAGGGGATCTGCGCAATAAAATCCGGCGTTTCCCCCTCACCCCAGCCCTCTCCCTCAGGGAGAGGGGACAGTTTGAAATCGCAGCGGAAGATCAACGCTAATCAGGTCGGAGCTTGAAAGAAGCGAATGTTACTCACGCTTTCTGATTTTCCTCTGCGTACTCTGCGGTGAACGTTTATCCTTTTCAAACAGGCAAAACTCTGGAATGATGCCGGCCGAGACAACAGCGGAAGGGATACGCATGCAGGCAGAACAGAGGATCGTCGGACCGGAGACGGTGCGGATGCTGGAGCTGGGGCACCCCTGGGTGGTGGCCGACGGCTATACGCGACGGTGGCCGGCGGGTAAGGCCGGGCAGGTGGTGGCGTTGTGCGACGGTCAGGGGCGCTTTCTGGCCTCGGCCCTGCTGGACCCACAGGAACGCATCGTGGCCCGGGTTCTGGGACGGGAACGCGTCCGGCTGGAACGCCCCTGGCTGACCAACCGCTTGCAGGCGGCGATTGAACTGCGCCGGCAGCATGCGGACCTGGGCGACACGGATGCCTACCGGCTGGTGAACGGCGAGGGGGACGGACTCCCCGGCCTGACGGTGGACCGGTACGCTGACTACCTGATGGTGCAGCTCTATACCCCTGCCTGGCGGCCGCACCTGGCGCTCGTCACCCAGGTGTTGCAGGAGTTGCTGGCGCCGGTCGGCATCTACGAGAAGAGCCGCCCCCGGCAAACCCGTGAACTGGAGGCAGTGAGCGACAACAAGAGCTATGGGCGGCTGCTGGCCGGCAGGGCGGCGCCGCAGCGGCTGGAGGTGCGGGAGAACGGCTTGACCTTCCTGGTGAGCCTGGAGCAGGGGCTGAACACCGGCCTCTTCCTGGACCAGCGCAGGAACAGGCGCGACCTCATGTCCCGCGTTCGGGACAAGCGGGTCCTGAACCTGTTCGCCTACACCGGCGCCTTTTCGGTGGCCGCCGCTGCTGCCGGGGCATCGCTGGTGACCGGCGTGGACGCCTCGCCCGGCTACACCGACTGGGCCCGGGCAAACTTCGGCGCCAACCGCATCAATCCCAAGCGGCACGAGTTTGTGGTGGGCGATTGCCTGGCAGTGCTGGACGAACTGGCCCAGGCGCGCAGGGGGTACGACATCTGCCTGATGGACCCCCCCTCCTTTTCCACCACGGCCAAGAGCCGCTTCACCACCCGGGGCGGCACCTCCGACCTGGTGGCCAAGGCCCTGCCCCTGCTGACCGCCGGCGGGCTCCTGATCGCCTCCTCCAACCACCAGAAGGTGGATGTGGCCGAGTATCTCAAGGAGTTGCGCCGGGGCGCCCTCCAGGCCGGCTGCGACCTGCGGGTGATTGCCCTGTTCGGACAGCCGGAAGATTTTCCCTATCCCGTCACCTTTCCCGAGGGGCGCTATCTCAAGTATGCGGTGTGTGTAAAGGTGGAGCGACCATGAAGAAATTGCTCGTCTGGGCAGCGACAGGACTGTTGACCACGGCCCTGCTGGACCCGGTCGTGTATGCCATGCTCGACCAACCGATCCCGTGGCTGCGCGACCTGCTCCTGCTGGCGGGCGGGATGGGCTGCCTCTATGTGCGGATCAGGTTTCGCCACGACCTGTGATCCCGCGGACATCGGCGGGGAATGGCGCATAAAAAAAGGGCTCCGAAAACGGAGCCCTTTTTTTGTCATGCATGGGGTACTACTAGTAGGATACTGCGGCTATGGCGGCAACCTGCGCTGCCGTCAGGCCCAAGGATCCCATTCCGCCCAAGTTCGCGTTGATTGCGGACTGGATCTGGGCGGCGGTCCTCACCCCGAGCGAACCATGGCAACCGAGGCACGTGGTATTGTAGTACGTCAGTGCATCGAAGGCCGGAGCAGGAGGCGGAGCCAGGGCAGTTGCGATGGCCTGCACCTGAGCCGGGGTCAGGGTGGAGAGGGAGCTCATGTAGGGCAGGGTGTTGATCGCAGACTGGATCTGGGCCGCGGTCCGCCCCTGTTTGGTGGAGCTAGCCAGCGCACCATGGCAGGAGGCGCAGTACTGGGCGTAGAGCGCGGCGCCATCCAGCACGGGGGCTGCGGTGGTCGCCGTGGCCTGGGCCGAGGCGGCGCTTTCACCGGCGCTGTTCACCGCGGTGACGACGTAGTAGTAGGCGGTGCCGTCGGCGAGTCCGGTCTGGACATAGGGGCTGGTGGCATTGGCGATCTTCGTGCCGTTGGCCTTGGTGACACCCGAAGTGGTGGAATAGTAGAGGTTGTACGAGGTTGCGCTGGGAACCGCCGACCAGGAGACGCTGACCTGCTTGGTGCCACCGGTGGCGGTAACGCCGGTGGGGGCGGCCGGGATCACGACCGGCGGAGGATTGGTGGTTGCCGCGGCCTGGGCCGATGCGGGGCTTTCACCGGAGACGTTCACCGCGGTGACGACGTAGTAGTAGGCGGTGCCGGCGGTGAGGCCGGTCTGGACATAGGGGCTGGTGACGCCGCTGATCTTGGTGCCGGTCGCCGTGGTTACGCCGGCTGTGGCGGACCAGTACAGGTTATAGGAGGTCGCGCCGCTGGCCGCGGACCAGGAAACAGACACCTGGTTGGCGCCGCCGGTGGCACTTACGCCGGTCGGAGCGGCAGGGACGGCGGGGGGCGGTGCATTGGTGGTTGCCGAAACCTGGGCCGAGGCGGTGCTCTCGCCGACGTTGTTCACTGCGGTGACGATGTAGTAGTAGGTGGTGCCGGCGGACAGCCCGGTGTTGACGTAGGGGCTGGTGACGGCGGCGATTTTGGTGCCATTGGCAGTGGTTACTCCGGCGGTGGTCGAACGGTACAGGTTATAGGAGGTTGCTCCGGTGACGGCCGACCAGGAAATGGTTGCCTGGTTGGCACCGCCGGTGGCGCTCACGCCGGTCGGGGCCGCGGGAGGAGTGGGAGGCGGCACGGGGGTCAGGGTGGTTGCTGCCACCTGGACCGAGGGGGCGCTTTCGCCGACGCTGTTCACTGCGGTGACGATGTAGTAGTAGGTGGTGCTGTCGGAAAGGCCGACCTGGACCGCGGGAGTGGTGGCGTTGGCGATCTTGGTGCCGTTGGCAATGGTCACGCCGGAGGTCTTGGACCAGTAGAGGTTGTAGGAGGTGACACCGGAAACGGCTGCCCACTGGATGGTTACCTGCTGGGTGCCGCCGGTGGCGCTGACGCCGGTCGGTGCGGCGGGTACG
>DATBXI010000157.1:0-4721 GCA_036514355.1 Desulfuromonadaceae bacterium | reverse complement strand
GAAGATGTAGTCAGCCACATGGGGGTGCAGTTCCGAGGCGATCAGGGCGCCCGCCGTGGAGATGAAGCCGTCAATGACCACGGGGATCGAGTTGGCGGCGCATCCCAGCACCAAACCGGCGATGGCGGCGATCTCCAGCCCCCCCACCTTGGTCAGCACGTCCAGAGGGTCGTTGGGGTCCGGCCTGTTCAACGCCAGCCCCTGCTCGATGACACGAATTTTATTGGCCAGTGCCGTATCGTTGATGCCGGTGCCGCGGTGGGTCACCTCGCTGACGGTTTTCCCGGAAAGAGCGGCGATCATGGCCGATGACGGCGTGGTGTTGCCGATGCCCATCTCGCCGGTGCCCACCAGGGCGATGCCTTCTGCTTTGCACTGGTCGGCCAGCTCGATGCCGACCCGCAGGGCGGCCTGCATCTCATCCCTGGTCATGGCCGGACCCTTGGCAAAGTTAGCCGTGCCCCGGGCGACTTTCCGGTGGATCATGCCGGGGGCGTTCCCGAAGTCGAAGTCCACGCCCACGTCCACCACCCGCACTTCCGCCCCGGCGTGGCGGGCCAGCACGTTGACCCCGGCGCCGCCGCCCAGGAAGTTGAACACCATCTGGGGGGTAACCTCCCGGGGAAAGAGGGAGACACCCTCCTCGGTAATGCCGTGGTCACCGGCAAAGGTGAAGATGACCTTCTTCGCGGTGTCCGGCTCCAGGGTCCCGCTGATGGCGGCCATGCGCCGTGCGAACTCCTCCAACCGCCCCAGGGAACCCAACGGCTTGGTCTTGTTGTCCAGTTTTGCCTGGGCCTGGTGCAGCAGGTCGGGGTTGACCGGTTTGATGCGGGCGAGTGTGGTGTTTATCAGGTCCATATGGTTCTCCTTTGTTATAAGTGAATAGCATTACCACAGAGGACACGGAGGGAAAAACGGAGGAGGAACAAACCAGAGTAACGGGAAATCACGGATAAAGGAGGTAAAAACTTGTCTCTTCCATGCCCTTGTTCTCCGGTCTTCTCCGTGTACCTCCGTGTCCTCCGTGGTGAGCTTTTGGTATTTACCTCTATTTCAGTCTGAGCGGTATGCCGCTGATCACCACGTGGGCCTCGTCGGCCGCAGCCGCCAGCAGCTGGTTGGTCCTGCCGGCAATGTCGCGGAACAGCCGGGCCATCCGGTTTTCCGGCACGATCCCCTGGCCCACCTCGTTGGATACCAGGATGACCGGGGTCGCCATCTCCCGCAGCGTGCCCGCCAGACGGGACACGTTGTCCATGATCCGCTCCTCCACATCCTCTCCCTGGTCGTCCTGGTTGTGCATCATGAGGTTGGAGAGCCAGAGGGTGACGCAATCCACCAGGATGGCCTTGTGAATGCCGTCGTTAGCGGCCAGGCACTGGGACAGGTGCAACGGCTCCTCCATGGTCTGCCAGGCCGTGCCGCGGCGCTCCCGGTGTAGCCTGATCCGCTCTCCCATTTCCGCGTCCAGGGGCTGGGCCGTGGCCAGGTAGCCGAGCGGGGCGCCGAATTGGTGGGCCAGCCCCTCGGCGAAACGGCTCTTGCCGCTGCGCGCCCCTCCGGTAATGAAGATTGTCCGTGCCATGAACACCTCCAATGAAAAAAGCCCCTGCCGTGAACAGATGGGGCAGAGGCTCGAAAACACCAGGATGAAAGGATGCTATCCGGCTTCGGCCCCTCTTTCCACGGAGGTCCCAAAACGTATCGGAATGGCAGGTTTCCTGGCTTCAGGGTCATCTTACCGGCCGCGCCTTCCCAGGTGCTCCCCAGTGGCATTTCGCGGCTTTCATCGCCTGTTACAGTTGCGGGACAGCGAGGGACTTGCACCCTCTTCCCTTTTAACCGTGTGCAATGTCAACACGGCACCAAACCGTCTTAAATCAGTTTACGCCCTTGTAACAGCCACCGGGAAAAAAGTCAAAACCAAAACCGCTCGGGAAATATTTTTCATATACCCCTTGATTTTTATATCGGTGCTTATTATATTCCCTGACTGTTAGCACTCGATTGTCGTGAGTGCTAAAATTGTCTATACTAACAACACCACCAAGGGATAGAAAGGAGAAGGACACCATGAAACTGAGACCGCTTCAGGACCGCATCATCGTCAAGAGGGTCGAAGAGGAGACCAAGACCGCGGGGGGGATTTTCATTCCCGAGACAGCCAAAGAGAAGCCGCAGCGCGGTGAGATCATTGCTGTGGGCAACGGCAAGAAGACCGAGGACGGCAAAGTGCTGCCGCTGGATGTCAAGGTGGGCGACAAGGTCCTGTTCGGCAAATACGCCGGCACCGAGATCAAGGTGGAAGGCGAAGAGTTGCTGATGATGAGGGAAGACGACATTCTGGCTGTTGTCGAGTAGGAAACGGTCTTTTTCCGTCCTGGCCTCGCCTGTCTTCGAAACGGCTTGTGCGGCGTAGCGCTGCTACGCCTCTGCACCCTTTCTCGATAGACAAACCCAGGACGAAAAAATCCTCGTTTCTGCTTACGATACGAAAACTCTAAATCATACATGGAGGAATAATCACATGGCTGCAAAGATCATCAAGTTCGACCAGGACGGCCGCAACGCCATCCTGAAAGGTGTCAATACCCTGGCCGACGCCGTCAAGGTTACCCTGGGTCCCAAAGGCCGTAACGTCGTTATCGACAAATCCTTCGGCGCTCCCCTGATCACCAAGGACGGCGTGACCGTTGCCAAGGAGATCGAACTGGAGGACAAGTTCGAGAACATGGGCGCCCAGCTCGTGAAGGAAGTCGCCTCCAAGACCTCCGACGTTGCCGGTGACGGTACCACCACCGCCACGGTGCTGGCCCAGGCCATCTACCGTCAGGGCTCCAAGCTGGTGGCCGCCGGCCACAACCCCATGGAGATCAAGCGCGGCATCGACAAGGCCGTCGAGACCATCGTCGAGCAGCTGAAAGGGATGTCGAAGCCGATCAAGGACCACAAGGAAATCGCCCAGGTCGGCACCATCTCCGCCAACAACGACAAGACCATCGGCGACATCATCGCCGAGGCCATGGAAAAGGTCGGCAAGGAAGGGGTCATCACCGTCGAGGAAGCCAAGGCCATGGAAACCAGCCTGGAGACCGTTGAGGGGATGCAGTTCGACCGCGGTTATCTCTCCCCCTATTTCGTGACCGATCCGGAGCGCATGGAAGCCACCCTGGAAAACGCCATCATCCTGATCCACGACAAGAAGATCTCCAACATGAAGGACCTGCTCCCGATCCTGGAGCAGACCGCCAAGTCCGGCCGTCCGCTGCTGATCATCGCCGAGGACATCGAGGGCGAAGCCCTTGCCACCCTGGTGGTCAACAAGCTGCGCGGCGTGCTGAACGTCAGCGCCGTGAAGGCCCCCGGCTTCGGCGACCGCCGCAAGGCCATGCTGGAGGACATCGCCATCCTGACCGGCGGCCAGGTGATCTCCGAAGAGGTGGGCTTCAAGCTCGAGCAGACCACCATGGACATGCTGGGCCGCGCCAAGCGCATCACCATCGACAAGGACAACACCACCATCATCGACGGCGATGGCAAGGAAGAGGCGATCCAGGGCCGCGTCAAGCAGATCCGCGCCCAGATCGAGGAAACCACCAGCGACTATGACCGCGAGAAGCTCCAGGAGCGTCTGGCCAAATTGGTTGGCGGCGTTGCCGTGATCAAGGTCGGTGCAGCCACCGAGGTGGAGATGAAGGAGAAGAAGGCCCGCGTGGAAGACGCCCTGCATGCCACCCGCGCAGCGGTTGACGAGGGCATCGTCCCCGGCGGCGGCGTGGCCTACATCCGTGCCCTGAGCGTTCTGGACGGCCTCAAGCTGGCCACCGAGCAGCAGTTCGGCGTCAACGTGATCAAGGCCTCCCTTGAGGCCCCGATCCGCCAGATCGCCGATAATGCCGGCATCGACGCCTCCATCGTGGTGGACAAGGTGAAGAACGGCAAGGATGCCTTCGGCTATGACGCTGCTGCCGATGAGTACGTGGACATGATCAAGACCGGCATCATCGACCCGACCAAGGTCTCCCGCTCGGCCCTGCAGAATGCCGCGTCCATCGCCGGTCTGATGCTGACCACCGAGGCCCTGATCGCCGAGAAGCCGAAGGAAGAAGCTGCTCCCGCAATGCCGGGTGGTGGTATGGGCGGCATGGGCGGCATGGGCGGTATGTACTAAGCGGGAAACGCCGCTTTTCCGCCCTGGCTGCGTCAATCTTCGGCGTTGCTTGTGCGGCGTAGCAGTCCCTCTCTCTATCTCTCCCCTAGAGGGGGAGAGTACTCTTTGCCCTCTCCCTTTGGGAGAGGGATAGGGTGAGGGCGGCTACGCCTCCGCGCAACCCCTTGATTTCCTGTCCAGGACGAAAAATAGAGCGTTTCTATTCATGATCCTTTCAAGAAGGCCGGAAGCGAAAGCTTCCGGCCTTCTCTTTTGCCTGAAATCTGTTGCCTGGGGAAGGAGTGTGGCATAGTATGGGGCCAGGCAGGTGATGTCCGTTAAAGGAGGATGTTATGGACCTGATTGGAAAGGCATTGACTATGAGCGACCTGGTGGCGTATCAGGATGGCTCGGTGGTCAGCAAGACGTTGATCGACAAGAAGATCGGCACCCTGACACTGTTCTCCTTCGATGCCGGGCAAGGACTCTCCGAGCACACCGCCCCGTACGATGCCTTCGTGCAGGTGGTGGACGGCGAGGCCGAGGTGACCATCGAGGGTGCCAGTCA
>DATBXI010000156.1:0-10317 GCA_036514355.1 Desulfuromonadaceae bacterium | reverse complement strand
GGTCACCAACATGGAAATCGCGGCCTTCCTCAAGGACAAGGGCTTCGACATCGACCGCAAGACCGTGGTATTGGCCGAACCGATCAAGCAGGTGGGCGAATACAGCGTACCGGTCAAGGTGCACCCCGAGGTAACCGCGACCCTCAAGGTCAGCGTCAAAGCCGCCTGATTGCCGCTGTGCAACCTGTCATGATCAACAAGAGCCCGCCGGAGTACCGGCTGGCTCTTTTTTTTACCCCACGGTTGACAATCACGGACGCAGGGGCGAAAATGTGACCATCTGTGACGGAGGCTTTCGTGGATACCATCGTTCTTGAAGTGCTTGTCATCTGCCTGATGATCGTCTTGAACGGTTTTTTTGCCTGTTCGGAATTTGCCATCATCTCCATACGCAAGAGCCGTATCGCCCAACTCGTGGCCGAGGGGGACGAGCGCGCGCGCATCATCGATGCGCTTCAGCAGGACCCCCACCGGCTGTTGGCCCTGATCCAGGTCGGCATGACCCTCACCACGTCCACGGCATCCACCATCGGCGGCATCATCGCCGTTGACAACCTGCGCCCCTGGCTGCAACGGCTCGACATCGACTTCCTGCGTCACGCCGCGGAACCGGTGGCTGCCACGACCGTGGTCGTGATCATCTCCTATCTGCTGCTCATCCTGGGGGAACTGGTTCCCAAGGCGATCGGCCTGCAGTATGCCGACAGCTTTGCCCTGTGGGCGGCCCGTCCGATCAACACCATGTCCCGGATCGGAGCCCTGGCGGTTGGCGTCCTGACCGTGTCCAGCAAGGCGGTGATGGCCCTGTTCAGGATCAGGGGGGACAGGGAAGCGTTCATCACCCGCGAGGAGGTGCAGCACATCGTTGCCGAGGGGCACGAGAGCGGCGTCTTCAGCGAGAGCGAACAGGAGTATATTCGCAACGTCTTCGAGTTCACCCATACCTGCGTCCGCGAGGTGATGGTGCCGCGCACCCGCATCGTGGGCCTGGACCTGGCCGCTGGGCGGGACGCCGTGGTGGCCACGGTGCTGGACAACATGTATTCGCGCTATCCGGTCTATCGAGGCACCATAGAGGACATCGCCGGCGTGGTACACGGCAAGGACCTGCTGGGTCAGCTGGTAGCCGGCAAACCCTTCGACCTGGTTGCCATCATGCTGCCGCCGGTCTTTGTACCCGAGGGCAAAAAGGTCAATGACCTGCTGAAGGAAATGCAGCGCAGCCGCAACCAGATGGCCCTGGTCGTGGACGAGTACGGCGGACTGAGCGGGCTGGTCACCACCGAGGACCTGATCGAGGAGTTGGTGGGAGAGATCCGGGACGAGCACGACATCGCGGAGGCCGCGGCAGTTGAGCGCCTGCCGGACGGCACCCTGCTGGTGGATGGGCTCCTGTCGGTCTTTGACATGGCCGAGAGCCTCGACGTCAAGCTGGAGGACGACCTTCCCTACGACACCGTGGCCGGATTGATCCTGCACGAATTGGGGCGTTTTCCCGGCCGCGGCGAGAGCATCGAGTGGCGAGGCTACCGCTTCATCTGCGAAGAGGTCACCCGCACCGCCATCCTCAGGGTGCGCGTCACCCCGGTGAAGACATGAACCTTTTCAGCACCAGCCGAACTTACATCAAAATCTCGGGCCTGATCTTTCTGCTGTTGAGCGCCATATTCATCGGACTGGCGTTCTTCCTGCCCCGGCTGCTGGACATCAACGCCTACCGTGACGATATACTGGCCACCCTGCAGAAATCACTCAACCGCAAGGTCAGCTTCAGCCGCGCAGAGTTCTCCATGCAGTTCGGCCCCTCGTTCGTCTTCGACACCGTTGTGGTCAAGGAGCCGGACGGCGGCAGCGACTTTCTGACGGCCCAGCGGATTACCATAAACCTGGCCCTGCTCCCCCTGCTGGAGAAGCGGATCGCGGTGCGGGAACTCACCCTGGAGGGGGTTGACGTACGCATTACCCGCAACAGCGACGGGAAGCTGAACATCGACGACCTGCTCCAGCCACGCCCCGAGACCTATCGGGTGGGGTACAAAAAACTGCAGGTAAAAAAAGGCATCCTTCATTGGCGTGACGACGCCCCGGGCGCGGGGATCACGGCGGACATCACCGACCTGAACCTGGCCCTGGACAACCTCTCCCGGGGGCACAAGGGGAGCTTCAAGGTCGTCTGCACCATCCCGGCCACCAAGGGTCCGGCCGGTTCCATTGCGTTTTCCGGGACCGCGCGACTCCCCAAGAAGGACGTTTCCCTGTGGGAAACTGAGGTGAACGCCACCGCCGACATCCGGCACGCCGACATCGACCGTTTCTGGCCCTACTACGGGCACTTCATCCCCTTCGGCAATCCGGGCGGGCGTCTGGACATCGCCACCAGCTTCAAGGGCAAACCGCGCGAATTCAGCGCCAAGGGGAAAATCAGCGTCAACGGCGCCGCAGTGACCTGGCCGACCATTTTCCACAGCACCGTGGCACCCCGTTCGCTCCAGCTGGATTACAGCATGAAGCTGACCACTGCCCTGCTGGACATCCCGGCGCTGGAACTGAGTACCGACGGCTTCAGGATCACGGGGAGCCTCCAGATACACGACTACGCCGGCAAAGATCCCCGCATCGTGGCCAGGGCGACTACCCCCTCCACCTTCCGCTACGAGGATGTCAGGACATACGTCCCCTACGGCATTATTCCCCCGACCACCTCGGATTATATCGAGCACAAGATCAAATCCGGCATTTTCAAGCTGGATACCGGCGTGCTGGACGGCCGCGTCAGCCAGATCGCCCACATGGAGCGGGGAGAAAACTACAACACCCTGCTGATCCGGGGACCGGTGGAGAAGGCCGTCCTCAGTTACGGCGGCAAAGCACCCATCTTCAACGACATTAAAGGTACCATCGAGTTGAAGGGAAAGAACTTCAACCTGGTCGGCATGACCGGCAGGTTCGGAACATCCCCCTTCAAGCTGCAGGGCTCGATCACGGAATACAATACGGACAAGAGTTCCGACTACCCGGTCCGGATGGAGGTCACCCCTCAACCCCCGGAAATCGCCTGGCTGGCGAAGATCGCCGGCGCGGACAAGCTCAATTTCAGCGGCGCCTCCACGCTCATTTTGAACGGCAGCGGCCACTTCTCGGCCTACCGCTTGAGCGGCGACTGGGAATTGAGGCAGGCAGCCTACTCCTTCCCCGGCGCCATCCGCAAGCCGGCAGGTATCCCTAACCACATGGCGTTCAGCACCGTCATCAAAACCGGGGAAACCAAGCTGACCAGCCTGACCTATAAGCTTTCGCCGTTGATCCTTTCCGCAACCGCCCTGCTCAAGTACGGGGATAGCCCACACCTGGGATTTGAACTGCAGACGAATCAGTTCCTGCTGAACGACGCGCTCCCGATTCTTCCCCAATGGCGCCAGTATCGCCCGAACGGCCGCATCCAGGCCCACATCACCGGCAGCGGCAGCCCCGAGGACTTCTCCGCCATGGACTACAGCGGAGCCATAGCCTTGAATGCGTTTTCCTTCCAACCCGTGGAACGCCGAAAACCCATCAACAACGTTAACGGCAGCGTCACCTTCAAAGGGAACAGCCTGGAAACCTCCAGTATCAGCGTTCGCTACGGCAACTCCCCCATCGTTGCCAAGGGGAAGATCAGGAACTTCAAGAACCCGGAGGCGGAGATCACCCTGTCGTCGCCCGAGTTTTTCCTGACCGATGCCGGCCTGGTCTCTCCAAAGGCCGACGCGAGTATCCGCAACCTGAAAGCTTCATTCGTCCTGCAAGACAGCAGATACACCATCCGCTACCTTTCGGGCCTGGTCAACTCCTCGCACCTCACCGCCAGCGGCACCTACACCAGCGGCTCGTCGCCGGAGGCAAACCTCACCGTCACGTCACCGAAACTCAATCTGGACGACGTGCTGGGGCTGGGAAACCTGGAAGTGCCGGGAGACGCCAAGCAAAACAGCCCAAAATTGAACCTTAAAGTCAAGCTGAGCGCCGACTCCGGCAGCTATCACAAAATCCAGTTCACCAAACTGAACACCACAATGGAGCGGGAGGGAGGCACCCTTTTTGTCCGCGACCTGGATTCGGCGCTGTTCGGCGGACGACTCAGCGCCAAAGGACGGATCGTGCCCACTAATGCGCACGGAAACCGCTATGACGTGCTCTTTACGCTCGATCGCGTCAATGCCGAGCATCTGTTCCAGGCCCTCGACGTCTCCCGGGAGGTCACCGGAACGCTGCACCTGCAAGGAGATCTGACCGCCCGCGGCGCCAGTTGGGCCGACATCAAACAAACCGTATCGGGGAACGTGCAGCTGCGCCTGGAAAAAGGGAAACTGCGCAAATTCAGCGTCCTTTCCAAGGTGTTCTCCATACTCAACGTGTCCCAGCTCCTCAAATTCCAACTCCCTGACATGGTGTCGGGCGGCATGCCCTACAACGAGATCAAGGGAAACATCGCCATCAAAGATGGTGTGGCCTCCAGCCAGGACATGTTCATCCGCAGCGATGCCATGAACATATCCATCATCGGCAAGACGGACCTGGTCAAGGAGGAGGTGGATCTGACCGTGGGCGTGCAGCCTCTTCAGACCGTGGACAAGATCGTCAACCGCATCCCGGTGGTAGGGTGGCTGCTGACCGGCAAGGGCAAGGCGGTCCTGACGGCCTATTTCGAGGCAAAGGGGAAATGGTCCGACCCCAAGGTGACCGCCATCCCGGTCAAGTCCCTGGCCAAGGGCGCGCTGAATGTCTTCAGGAGGGTGTTCGAGCTGCCGGTGCGGCTGTTTACCGACACCGGTGAGGTGATCTTGGGGAACTGAAAGGCGGTTCTACCCTGGCCTCGTCAGTAGATGGAATAGTTGGCGGGATCTGAAAAAATTTCTTTCAGCAGCAGATTGTTCAGGTAATGGCCGGTCTTGTTGGCCTCCACCTTGCCGAGGATGCGGTAACCGCTGGTGTACAGGTCGCCGATCAGGTCGAGGATCTTGTGGTTGACCAGCTCCTTTTTGTAGCGCAGACCATGGGGGTTGACGATCTCATCGCTGCCGATGACCACGGCGTTATCCAGAGACCCTCCCTTGGCCAGGCCGGCCTGCTTGATGGCCTCGATCTCTTCCAACAGGGTAAAGGTGCGGGAGTTGATGATCGAGAAGGCGTTTTCCACGTCCGTGACCCGCTTCTTTTGCCGGCCCACCGGCGCCCGGAACTCGATGGCCATGGTGATGTCCAGGGTGTTGAGCGGCTTGATCCGCACCCAGGCGTCCTTGTGGCTGACCTCCACCGGCCGCACCACCTTCAGGTAGACCCCGTTTTCGGGAAACTCGTACGCCCCCGCCTTCCACATCCCCTGGTAGAACTCCCAGGCCGAACCATCCAGGATGGGCACCTCGGGGCCGTCGATGTACACCAGGCAGTTGGTGACGCCGGAAAAATAAAAGGCCGCCATGAGGTGCTCGATGGTGGAGACCGTCGCCCCATCCTTGGCAATCAGGGTCGAGAGGCGGGTATCTGCCACCATATCGTAACGGGCCGGGATGATGTTGCCATTATAGACAAAGGCGATGCCGAACTCGCGGCGCGGAAGAAATTCCAGGTTCACGGGCTGGCCGGTGTGCAGGCCGATGCCAGTGATCTTGAAGATACGGTTGATGGTGGTCTGTCGCTTGATCATTGCGCAACTATGGCAGATTTGGGAAAACGCGTCAAGGAGCAACCCCCCTCAATCCCCCCTTGTCAGGGGGGAAGCTAATCTCCCTCCCTGACGAGGGCTGGGGAGGGTTGTCAGCCGGTGACCTTCCTCTTCAACTCTTCATGCTGCCGCGCCAGCGCATCGTACTTTTTTTCCAGTTCCCGGATCTGGTCGAACAGGCAGGCGATGGCCTTGGCCTCCGGGTCGGGCAGCTGGCCGTGCTGCAAGTCGGGGCGTTCCTCTTCCCGCTTTTCCTGGGCCATGACCACGCGGCCGGGAATCCCCACCACCGTGGCATTTTCCGGCACCTCCTTGACCACCACCGAGTTGGAACCGATCTTGGCCCCCTTGCCCACGGTGAACGGCCCCAGCACCTTGGCCCCGGACCCGATTACCACGTTGTCCGCCAGGGTCGGATGGCGCTTGACCTTGTCCCAGGTCACCCCCCCCAGGGTCACGCCGTGGTACAGGGTCACGTTGTCGCCGATCTCGGCGGTCTCGCCGATCACCACCCCCATGCCGTGGTCGATGAAGAACTTGCGGCCGATCCTGGCGCCGGGATGGATCTCGATGCCGGTGAAAAAACGGCCCATATGGGAGATGAAGCGTCCCAGGAAGAAGAACTCGTTCACCCAGAACCAGTGGGCAACGCGGTAGAACCAGAGGGCGTGCAGGCCGGGATAGCAGAAGAATATCTCCACCACGCTACGGGCGGCAGGGTCACGCTCGAAAACGGAATTGATATCCTCGCGGATGTTTTTGAACATGGAGGACTCCCGGAAACAGTAATAAACCGTGGTTCCATTGGTAACATACCCGAGCAAATGTGTCAAATTCTAATCATTTCAGCCTGCGTAACTTCACACTCGACAAATACCCATTTATTCACTAGTATGCCTGGGAATCGTATACACAATCCTTTGAAGGGCTTATTTCATACCGCGAAAGGAGCACTACCAGATGGCAACCCCCGAATTCCATTATCAGGACCCCTTCCCCCTCGCCAAGGATGAGACCAAGTACCGCAAGATCGAAGGCTCCGAGAAATACATCGAGCTGGCCGAGTTCGCCGGCAAGCAGGTCATCAGGGTCTGCCCCGAAGCCCTGTCGGTTCTGGCCAACGAGGCCATGAAAGATGTCTCCTTCCTGCTGCGTCCGGCCCACAACGAGCAGGTGGCCAAGATCCTGGCCGACCCCGAGGCGTCCCAGAACGACAAGGGCGTGGCCATGGCCTTCCTGCGCAACGCTGAGATCGCGGCCAACTTCGAGCTTCCCATCTGCCAGGACACCGGCACCGCCACGGTCCTGGGCAAGAAGGGGCAGCAGATCTGGACCGGGGTGAAGGACGAGGAGTACATCTCCAAAGGAGTCTACAAGACCTATACCGAGGAGAATCTCCGCTACTCCCAGACCGTGGCCCTGGACATGTACGAGGAGAAGAACACCGGCACCAACCTGCCGGCACAGATCGACATCATGGCCGCCGAAGGCGACTACTACAAGTTCCTGTTCATGGCCAAGGGGGGCGGCTCGGCCAACAAGACCATGCTCTACCAGGAGACCAAGGCCCTGCTCACCCCGGAGAAGTTGGAGAAGTTCCTGATCGAGAAGATGAAATACCTGGGCACGGCCGCCTGTCCGCCGTATCACATCGCCTTCGTAATCGGCGGTACCAGCGCAGACGCCTGCATGAAGGCGGTCAAGCTGGCCACGGCCAAGGAACTGGACGGCCTCCCCACCCAGGGGAACGAGCACGGCCAGGCTTTCCGCGACATCGCACTGGAGAACAAGCTGCTTGAAGCGGCCCAGAAGCTCGGCATCGGCGCCCAGTTCGGCGGCAAGTACTTCGCCCATGACGTGCGCGTCATCCGCCTCCCCCGCCACGGCGCCTCCTGCCCGGTCGGCATGGCGGTCTCCTGCTCCGCCGACCGCAACATCAAGGCGAAAATTACGAAGGACGGCCTGTTCGTCGAGGAGATGGACCGCAACCCCGGCCGCCTGATCCCCGAGCAGTACCGCGGCAAGCACGAGCACGGCGTCAAGATCGATCTGAACCGGCCCATGAAGGATATCCTGGCCGAACTGACCAAGCACCCGGTCTCCACGCCGCTGCTCCTGTCCGGCACTATCGTGGTTGGCCGCGACATCGCCCACGCCAAGTTCAAGGAGATCATCGACGCCGGCAAGCCGGTGCCCGAGTATCTTCTCAACCACCCGATCTACTACGCCGGCCCGGCCAAGACCCCGAAAGGGAAGGCCTCCGGCTCCTTCGGTCCCACCACCGCCGGCCGCATGGACTCCTACGTGGACCTGCTCCAGTCCAAAGGCGCTTCCATGATTATGATCGCCAAGGGGAACCGGAGCCAGCAGGTGACCGATGCCTGCAAGAAGTACGGCGGGTTCTACCTGGGCTCCATCGGCGGTCCGGCCGCGGTGCTGGCGGAAGAGAACATCAAGAAGGTCGAGTGCATCGACTTCCCCGAACTGGGGATGGAAGCGGTCTGGCGGATCGAGGTGGAGAACTTCCCGGCCTTCATCCTGGTGGACGACAAGGGGAACGACTTCTTCAAACAGCTCGGGCTGTAGGCCTGATCCCATACGGTGACACACAGAAGCCCCCGGCAGCTGCCGGGGGCTTCTGTGTTACGTCGTTCCAGCGGACTCGCCGACTGGGGACGGGCCTTTTAGTGTTCAAAAATTCCTGTAGCTATTGCCCGTTAATGCCTTTCACAAAGCACTTCATAATGTTAATTTAATTGACGCCACCAAACCTTTACGTGTATCTGTGTGGGTAGATTTTTATGCTGTGTCGGGAGGGACGGATGGAGAGCAGATTGCAGGTTTAAGAAGCCGCTTGGTCAGCTTGGAAGCTGATGGAGCGGCTTTTTGGTTTTGGCAACTGTTTCGAAGAGCGGCACGGCCGACAGGCTCCGTAAAAATCCCATCAGGAGGTCAGCAATGCATACCTGGTATCGACGAAGCGCCATCCTTGCAACAGTCGCGCTTGCGACCCTTTCCGGGTCAGGTTACGCGGCAGAAAAGACCAAACCCTATCCGCACTACTGGATCAGCGTTGCCACCACCAACCAGAACATGCCCGGAATGTCGGAAGAGATGGCCGGCATGGCGGCGCTCTTCGGGGGCAAAGGGCCGGCCTTTGGCCCGCGCCGCGAACTCACCCTGCAGGTGGAATCCCCCCGTCCCATGCCGGACAAACCCCAGGCCGCCCATGAGATACCGCCAGTCCAGAACATGGGAAGCTCGCTGCCCCTGCTGACCCCCAGGCGCGAGAAGCCTGCACGCGAAATGCCTGACGAAATGCCCACGCCTGTCAAGCGGGAGATCCCCGAAGAATACGAGAAACCCAAGGGGCGTATGCTGTTCTATTGGGGCTGCGGCGAAACAGTGGCCGCCGGGCAGCCCAAGGTGTTGGATGCGACTAAGATGAAGCCCGAGGAGATGGGCAAGTTCTTCAAGTCCCGCACACCATCCCAGCAGACCCCTCCTTCGGACCGCAAGGGATGGGTTTACGGCGAATGGCCCAACAGCGAGGAGCGCAAGGACGTCCCCGCTGACAGCTCGCTGGTGGGAGAGCACCAGATCACGGGAAACTACCTCCCCGATATCAGATTCAGCCTGGACAAGAAGCGCGACTTCATGGCCCCGGTCGAATTCAGCACGCTCCAGCCCACGCCGGCAGGCGCGATCAAGGTCGAATGGAAGCCGATCCCGACCGCCATCGGGTATTTCGCCACCGCCATGGGACAGAACGCGAAGGGGGACACCGTCTTCTGGTCATCCAGCGAGGTGCAGGAGATGGGGAGCGCACTGATGAACTACCTCACGCCGGGGGATGTGGCGCGTTTCATCAAGGAAAAGGTGGTCATGGAGCCCGTCCGCACAAGCTGCACGGTGCCTCCCGTGTTCAAGGACGGACAGGGGGGGATGTTGCAGTTCATCGCCTACGGCGAGCAGTTGGATATCGTCCATCCGCCGAAACCCAAGGATCCGAAACAGCCCTGGAATCCCCAATGGTCGCTCAAGGTCCGCCTCAAGTCCTACGGAATGTCGCCCCTTGCGGCGGCCGGAGCGGAAAGTGGACGGAGGGAACGGCCGGCAGCAGCTTCGTCCAGGAAGAAGCAGGAGCAGGCTGAAGTGCGGGAGGATGAATCCCGGGAGCGTACCAGACCCCAGGGCGGCGAGGCGGATGAGGAGTCTCAACGGGGTAAGGGTATCGGTAACCGGCTGCGGGGGCTGTTCGGATTCTGATGTTGCCTGGGCTATCCGAGGAGCAAATCATGCGCATCTGGATCGACGCCGACGCCTGTCCGCGGGTCATCAAGGAGATCGTCTTCCGCGCCTCGGAGCGCCTCGATATCCCGGTCTGCCTGGTGGCCAACACCAGCCTGGCCAAGCATCATTCCCGACTGATCGAATCGGTGCTGGTGGAGGGGGGATTCGACGTGGCCGACGACTACATCGCCGAGCATGCCGCTCCGAACGACCTGGTTGTCACCGCCGACATCCCGCTGGCGGCACGCATCGTGGCAAAGGGCGCGGTGGGGCTCGACCCGCGGGGGGAGCTCTACACCGAAGATAATGTGGGAGAGCGCCTC
>DATBXI010000155.1:0-2826 GCA_036514355.1 Desulfuromonadaceae bacterium | reverse complement strand
CTTGAGGGTGACCGTCAGGGGCGCGGGATGCCCCAGGTCACGCCAGGTTTCCAGAAATCCCGCCGCAAGCGCCTGACCTTCACGTGATGCCCGGACGACCTGCACAACCGGCCTCTTTGCCGCCTCGTCCCTGGAATTGAGATAGCGGGCAACCGCCTCCCCTTCCTGGTAATAGCCTTTGGAGAAGTATACCGTGTACCAGTCGGTAGCGGAGACGACGGGAAAATCGGTGATCGGGAACAGACAGGGGATGCGATGGTCCTCACTGAACTGGTGGATGGGGCGCCAGTCACCGTTCGTAATGCCTCCCAACAGTGCAAATACCGGCTCCTTACGATAGTATTCCTCCAGCTGGCCGCGCCATGTATCCGCAGGCCCCTTGAGTACCCAGCGCGACAGCGAAAGGGTCCGGAGGGCCATTTCCCGCGAACCCAGCATGTTCTCCACCATCAGACGGGCCCTTGCCCCGCGTGGTGTCTTGTTGGCGTTTGCCTGGTTGTTCTTGATGGCAATGTAGGCGTCCAGGGGAGCGAGCATGGCATCACGTTCTTCAGGCCGAACATCGTCCGTGATGATGGTGGCAAAGCTCATGTGCGTATCCGAGACGCCGGGTGAAACTGCGGAGGAGAGCGATTTCAGATACGAGATCAGCTGCGCCATATTTGGATCATCAATGAGATAACGGGGCATGACATCGTTAAGCCGTTGACCGGTGGGCGTCCCGCCGCTCCGGATCGCCTCGGCCAGTGTGGTATCGGTGTATGCCGGACGCTGATGGGGGAGCGGGAAATATTTTTGCTCCATGTTCTTGAACAACGGCTGGAACGGTTGAAACAGCCTGTCCCCCGTGACGGGGGGTGTAACGACCCCGCCCTCGACAGACCCCCGTCCGCTGCGCATGTGGCAACTTACGCAGGCAAAGGCCGTCCCCGGAGCGGGGATATCCCCTTTGACATAGGCCTGCATCGGCTCTCCCGAGGGGAGGATCCCCTCACGGTACATCCGCTCCCCCAACCGCACCCGTTCCTGGTCCGAAAGCGACGGCTGGGCAGTCCCGCCAGACGCGCCCGCGGCACCCAGGAGAAGCACAAACGCCGCGCCGCACGCGAGCGCGCCCAGCAGGCGGCGAAGCCGGTTCCCTCCCCTCATTGTATCCCTACCTTTCGACATTCACTCAGGAACTCGGCACTGCCCATCAATCCGAAAATCCTGATCCATGTGCCGTCGTTCGTCGACCGGATCAGCGTGAGCGGATAATGGGACGTCTTGTTGGGTATGTACGCGTTGAACGCGTACATGACCTTGTCGATATCCGCCCGCGTTCCGGTCAGGAAATCCCATCCGGGCTTGGCCCGGTAACGTTCCAGGTACTCCTTCATGACCTTCGGGGTGTCGTTCTCGGGATCGATGGATATGGACACCAACCGGACCTTCTGGGCGTCCGCACCGAGCTTCTGCTGCAGATTCGCGAAACTTGCGGAAAGTATGGGGCATATGCTGGTACAGGTGCTGAAGATAAAATCTACGATCACCGGTTTGTCCGATTGCATCAGCTCCCTGAAACGCACCTTGGCGCCGTTCTGGTTTACCAGGACCACGTCCGGCATGACATGGCGTTCCGCCGTGCGCCGGTATGTCGGTTCTCCGGCGTGCGCTCCGCTGCTTGCAACAACGAGGAGCGTCAACAGGAATGCCGCGACCATGTTCCGCATTGTCGTCACGTCCATCCGCTGGTTCATCCCGTCAATGGTCGTGATGCGCCGGCTGCTCGTCAAGTTCCGCTTTCGTCGCCTTCAGTGCCTCGTCGAACGTGACCAGTTTCCCGCCGTGCTCCTTTACGAATGCCTCGGCGTCAGCCCTCTGGGCAAAGGCCCACTTTGCCACCGGAGTCATGACGCCCTGCACATCGCCCCCCATCACCCATGCGGCGATTCTGGCGTTGACCAGCCTCTTCGAGTGGTAGTCCGCCACCTTGATCAACACCACCCGTTTCCCCTTGGCCGCCTTCAGGTCCGCGGCCGCGCAATGCAGGCTGCAGGTAGCGGAGCTGGTCCCGTCGCCATAGGTGATCACCATCCGGCTCTGGGCAAAGTGGGTGCGGTCCATGCCGCATTGTGTGCACGCGGCCGGCGCCTCCACCTTGTTCGCCGGCGCCCCCATCTTATCATCCGCCGCACCGCACACCATGGCCAGCGATAAGAGCAGCAGTGTCATCCACATGGTTTTCATACGTATTCCCTCCCAATCAATCGAGTCAGCTTCCTGTACGGAAGCAAGTCGGCTTATTCTACCAGAGAATAAGCCGTTGTCCACCGTCTTTCCTGTGTTTTGCCATATTGGCAGCCCTCATCGCCCTGGTTTGGGGAGCGCGTCCTCCCGGGCAGCGGCCAGGGCCTCATCCCAGCGCACGATTGCACCTCCGTTGGACGCCACGAACGCCCGGGCAGCGTCTATTGTGGCAAAGGCCCACTTGGGGCGCTGCGTCATCACCCCCCGCCGCCGGCCGCCGATCACCCAGCTGGCCGTGTCGGCCGGGATCAGGGCATGGCTGTCGCGATCGGCGACCAACAGGGTCGTCACCTTCTTCTCCCGGTGCCCATCCATCTCGGTGACGGCACAGTGCAGGCTGCATACCCCCACTTCGGCACCCCCCTCGTACACGATCAGCATCCTGCTGTACCCGTAGACCTTGCGGTCCATGCCGCACTGGTGGCACTCCCGGTGGGCCATGATGTCGTCATGGGCGTGGACGGCCACGCCGGACAGGGCGACCAGGACCATGCCGATCGCAAGGGCTGTCAGTCTCTTTAGCATATTCCGTCTCCT
>DATBXI010000154.1:0-2803 GCA_036514355.1 Desulfuromonadaceae bacterium | reverse complement strand
CCTCCGCCTGCAGGGCTGCTGCCAGAAGTTCCAGTTTGGGCCGGTTGGCGTTCAGAATCTCCTCGGCCTGCTCCTCGGCCCTGCGGACAAAGGCGGAGATCTCCTGGTCGATGCGCCAGGCCATGGCCTCGGAGAAGGTCTTTTCCTCGGCCAGCTTACGCCCCAGAAAGGGGTGTTCCTCGCCCCGGCTGAAGGCCACAGCCCCCACCTTCTCGCTCATGCCCCATTGACAGACCATCTTTTCCGCCAGATCGGTCACCTGCTTCAGGTCGTTCTGGGCACCGGTGGAAACCTCTCCCAATACCAGGCGTTCCGCCACCCTCCCCCCCATGGCCACTGCCAGGCGTTTTTCCAGGTAGCTTTGGGGATAATGGTAGCGGTCGTCGTCCGGGAGTTGCTGGGTAACGCCCAGGGCCATGCCGCGCGGGATGATGGTCACCTTGTGGATCGGGTCTGTGCCGGGCAGGAGCCTGGCCACCAGGGTGTGGCCCGCCTCGTGGATGGCGGTGACCCGTTTCTCCTGGTCCGACAGGAACATTTTGCGCTCGCCCCCCATCAGGATCTTGTCCTTGGCCAGTTCCAGATGTTCCATGGTGACTGCCGCCGCATTCTCCCGCGAGGCCAGGATGGCCGCCTCGTTGACCAGGTTTTCCAGGTCGGCGCCGGTCATGCCGGGGGTGCCGCGGGCCAGGACGCTCAGGTCGACCCCTTCGGCCAGGACGATTTTGCGCACATGGACCTGGAGAATCTTTTCCCGGTCGCGCCAATCGGGGCGTTCGATCACCACGTGCCGGTCGAAACGGCCGGGGCGGAGCAGGGCCGGGTCCAGCACGTCGGGGCGGTTGGTGGCGGCAATAACGATAACCTCCTGGTGCTGGTCAAAGCCATCCATCTCGGACAGGAGCTGGTTCAGGGTCTGTTCCCGCTCGTCGTGGCCGCCCCCGAAGCCGGCCCCACGGCTGCGCCCCACCGCGTCCAGCTCGTCGATGAAGATAATGCTCGGGGCGGCTTTCTTGGCACTGGCGAACAGGTCGCGCACCCGGCTGGCGCCGACTCCCACGAACATCTCGATGAACTGGGAGGCGGAGATGGTAAAAAAGGTGACCCCCGCCTCCCCGGCCACGGCCCGGGCCAGCAAGGTCTTGCCGGTCCCCGGCGGCCCCACCAGCAGCACCCCTTTGGGGACCTTGCCTCCCACCCGCTCGAACTGCGCTGGGTTGCGCAGGTAGTCCACGACCTCCTTCAACTCCTGCTTGCTGTTTTCCATGCCGGCCACGTCGTCGAAGGTAACCGTGACCCGCTCCTGGCTCGTGTAGGTGCGGGCACCCGAGCGGGCAAAACCGCCCATCATCCCCCCCGGCCCCTGGGCACGCATGGCCCGAGTCCCCATCCACCAGATACCGATCAGGATCAGCCACGGAGCCACGTAAACCAGTGCGGTCACCCAAAACGCGGACTCCATGGATACCGCCGTCACCTCCACCTTGTGGGCCGTCAGGTCGGCCATCAGGGTCTGGTCGGCAATAGCCGGCATCACCGTGCCGAACGCGGTGACATCCCGGCCCACCGTTTTTCCCTGGAGCTGTTCGCTCACCTTGGTCTTGGCCCGGAACTCACCGGTGATGATCGTCCCCTTGATCCTGATCTGCTTTATGTTGTCAGCCGCCAACTCATTGCGGAAGCGGCTGTAGCTGATCTCCGCCGTCTGTGCGCCCTGTTGGGAAAACAGGGCGTACATCACGTTCATCAGGAACAGGGCCAGCACCAGGATGAGCAGCGGTTTCCAGTTGAAGGGTGCCATGACGTTTCATGCCTCGCTCATTAGATATGCCTTCTGCGGTTAGTGTATCGTACCTATCCGATGTGGCAAGGCGAATGCGGTGCATACCCGGCATGCAGGCGCATGCACCGACAGGCGGGACGTCCGGGCGGGTGCTTCGGCCGTGAGGAGGCCTACAGGGTGATCCCCGGCGGCAGCCCGAGCCCTTCGCGCTGTTTCTGGCAGTCGATGCAACAGGTGGCAAAGGGGAGCAGGGCCAAGCGTCTCTCTTCGATCTCGGCGCCGCACTCCTCGCAGAGACCATAGCTTCCCTCGGCCAGCTTGCGCTCCGCCTCATCCATCTGGATCAGATTCTGCTGGCGGATGTCGGCAAGGGCAAGACCCGTATCCTCCAGGAGATCGATCATCCCCTGGTCACCCAGGTCCTGGGGAATATCGTACTGGGGCTGCAATCCTTCGCCGGTCCGCGCGAAGAGATCCTCCCGCAGTTCGTTCCACATCCTGCGCTTCGTATCCTGAAGCATCTCAACCAGGCGCTCTTTCCGTTCCCCATCGAGTCTTGACATGGCGGCAATCCTTTCCCCTGCCAGGCATGGCATGTTTTTTCTTCCATTATACCGCACAGCGTGCGGCTTGTAACGGCAGGTGATGCGCCCGCCAGGCACCCGCCTCCCCCCCCGCCGGCAATTCACCGGTGCCATCCCTCAAAAGCCCTACAACATGAGAGAAAACGGGGTTTATAAGCGCATTGACATGCCGGTACCAGGGGAGTAATTCTAAATCAGAAGCCTAAAAAGGTTTCTTGCATCCATGTACACAGGAGGTGATACGACCACACAACAGAGGAGCTGATACGGAGGTACATCATGAAACCTTTACATATAATCGGAAAGATATACTTTTCAGTAATCGGCGTCTTTTCGCTCCTGCTCGTCACGTCATGCGGGAGCGGTGGCGGGGGGAGTTCCATGGGCACGGCTTCCCCGGTTGCCATGAACGCCGTCAATGCGCCCGCTTCGTTCT
>DATBXI010000153.1:0-3012 GCA_036514355.1 Desulfuromonadaceae bacterium | reverse complement strand
TTGCTTACATAAACTGTAATTGCGATCTTGGAATTGATAAAAAAATCTGTCGGCACAAGATTAACGCCATCAGAGGAGATAGAGAACATAGTGCTGACACGACTTCTGATGCAACTATCAAGAGATTAAGAACACTATTTGGACGGCACTCAACATTACGCCAACATCTTGAGGAAAAATGGCAAAATTTGCGGATATATGCCGATGAACACCCTGACAATAAAGAAGAAATAAGTAGAAAAAGGAAAATCCTTGGTGAAGCATTCGCAAACGGATTCATATACAACGATGCTTTACTTGAAAAAGAACCTTTTGACGCTGACGCATGGGAAGGTAATCGTGAGATATACGTTGATGGCATCAATGCCCATGTGATCCTGAAGTATGAAAGTTATGACAGCGTTGATACAACAAGAGAAGTCAATGTAACGGAAATATTTGCTAACAATTCGAAATTTTATTTATCTGGTTATTGTCACCTTCGCAAAGAAGTGAGGACATTTCGGATAGACAGAATACACGGGGTCACTTTTCATCAAGACTGTACTCCAAAAGACAAAAGTATACTACTTGATGTGATTTTCCAGGGTAATCCGACAGTTTCAATTTGAACGGATGCCCAACCAGCCGGTTGCACACCGCCCCGCCCTGAAAAACCGGGCGAAGCGGGTGAACCGGGCACCCCGTTACCCAAAAGCTGGGCCTGCTGTCGAACCGGGATACCGGCTGAAAAGGCTGCGCAGCGGTCATGCCCCGGTGTCGATGGACCGCTCGCAACCTCTCAATCCCTGGGAACAAAGAAGAGAATATGCACCAACAATTGAAAAATCCGGGCATATCTGCTATGACTGGGCTGTATGCAGTGAATCCGCAGGATGAATCGGCACCCATGGTCTGACCCGTGAAAGATATCCTCACCCTCCTGGAAAAAAAACTGTCCCTGCCAGCCAGAGTCGTCGAGCGGCGCGAGGCGGTCAAGCTCATCTGCGTGCTGGCCGCCAACCTGCTGTTCCCCCTGCCTGCCCTGGCGGCCAAAAAGAAAAGCGCCCAAAAAGCCGCTTTCAGCGACCAGACCTCCGCCTCCTCCCCCCTGGCGGTACTTTCCGAGATGAAGCACTGGTCCAACCCGGACTATACCCGCATCTCCCTGGAACTGGACCGGGACGTAACCTGGGAGGCCCACGAGCTGGGCAAGGGAAGCGCGGAAAAGCCGGGCAGGATCTACATCGACCTCAACCGCACGCGGCTGGCCAAGGGGGTCAGGGACATCAGCATCGGCGACGGCCTGCTGAAAGGGGCGCGGGTCGGCCAGTACCGGACGGACGTGGTGCGGGTGGTGCTGGATACGGAGAACATCAGGGACTACAAGATATTTCCCCTCTCCCAGCCGGCGCGGCTGGTGATCGACGTGCGGGGGGAACGCCGCACCGAGATTGCCCGCATGGAGGAGTCCATCAGCTCCCGCCCGGAAGCGCACCGCGAGGAGCCCGCCACTACGGAGAAGAAGACCAAACCGGCGCGCAAACAGTCCATTTCCAAGATCCGCCGGATCGTGATCGATCCCGGCCACGGCGGCCACGACCCGGGCGCCATCGGTCCCAACGGCATCATGGAAAAGGACGTGGTCCTGGCCATCGGCCTGAAGCTCAGGGAACTGCTGAAGGATGACCTGGGGCTGGACGTGGTCATGACCCGCTCCACCGATGTCTTCATCCCCCTGGAGGAACGGACCGCCATAGCCAACAAGGTGGGGGCGGATCTGTTCGTCTCGGTCCACGCCAATGCCGCCGCAAACCATTCTGCCAGCGGCATCGAGACCTATTACCTCAACCTGGCCAAGACCGAGAAGGCGGCCCAGCTGGCCGCCAAGGAGAACGGCACCACCCTGGAAAAGGTCAGCGTCCTGCAGGCCATCCTGTTCGACCTGATGGCCAACTACAAGCTGAACGACTCGGCCCACCTGGCCGAGGAGGTCCAGAAAGCGCTCCACAAAAAGGTCCGGGCACGCCATGGCGACGTGAAGAACCTGGGGGTCAAGCAGGGTCCGTTCTATGTCCTGGTGGGAGCCGCCATGCCGAGCATCCTGGTGGAGACCGCCTTCCTCAGCAATATGCAGGAGGAATCCCGCCTGCGGGACCCCGCTTACCAGGGATTGACCGCTGAAGGCATTCTTGAAGGGGTGCGCGGCTACATCACCGCCCTTGCATGACCTCCGTTTCGTGCCGCATGCATCCGTGACGCCTGAACGGCGGCACGCCGGAAAGCTCCTTCCATGATCGAACCCAAGATACTGGCCATGTTTTTTACCACTGCCATCCTGCTGGCCCTGTCGCCCGGCCCGGACAACCTGTTCGTCATGGCCCAGGCCGCCCAGCAGGGGCGCAAGGCCGGTCTGCTCGTCACCCTGGGGCTCTGCACCGGGCTCCTGGTCCACACGGCCGGCGTGACCCTCGGCCTGGCGGCGCTCTTTGCGGCGTCGGCAACCGCCTTTACCCTGCTCAAGTGTACCGGCGCCGCCTACCTGTTGTTCCTGGCCTGGCAGGCCTTCCATGCAGGGACCACGACCGGGCCGGCAACGGGTGTCACCCCGTTGAGCGCTGCCCGGCTCTACCGCCGCGGCATCATCATGAACATCACCAATCCCAAGGTGTCGGTCTTCTTCCTGGCATTCCTGCCCCAGTTCGCGGACCCGGCCAGAGGGCCGCTGGCTCCGCAACTCCTGCTGCTGGGGGGCGTGTTCATCGTGGCCACCATCGTCGTGTTCGGCTCGATCAGCATCCTGGCCGGGGCACTGGGCGAACGCCTGCGGCAGTCGGCCTGGGCGCAGAAGGTCCTGAACCGGGCCGCAGCCGCCATCTTTGCCGGGCTGGCGCTGAAGCTGGCCCTGGCACAGCGCTGACGGAGGCTCCGACGCACCTCGCGCCCACCAGCCGCTGATTCACGGACAAGGACACCCCATGCCCCCTGCCACCCTCTACATCGTCGCCACCCCCATCGGCAACCTGGAAGACA
>DATBXI010000152.1:0-6898 GCA_036514355.1 Desulfuromonadaceae bacterium | reverse complement strand
TGGCGGCATGCAATCCACGGATTGCAGCCCCGGTCCCCTGCACGGCATCTCAGCCCCCGACTTACGGGTCGGGCTCAATGCAGGAATCCGTACAGCACCATACCTGCGGGTATGGCTGCCGACGGACGGCAACAGTCTGTTGCCGGGACACGCGCACTCAACGAATTCTGCCACGGCGGAAGGAAGGAGGTGAAAGGATATGTCGACACGATTGGAATACGAGGCGCGGCAACTGGTCGGCAAAAACTGGAGCAAAGGTTCAGGGACTAATCAGAAATTGCTTTCCAATATCAGATCGATCGCCAGGTTCATGGAGACCCAGAGCCTGCAATCGATCAAGCACATGAAAACAAAGCATGTCGAGCACTACTTCTCCATGCTTAAGGGGCAGGGCCTTGCTGCCTCGACATTGCAGAACCACGCCACGGCCATGCGGCTGTTGGCCCGGGCCATCGGCAAACAGAACATATGCCCCCGGACCAATGCTGAACTCGGCTTTGTCAGGAGGGGGCGCTATGCCCCTAAAAGTGCCGACATGGAACAACAGGGGATTATTCGTGATCTGCTTTACCAGAAAGACGTTCGGTTGGGTATTGCCCACGATCTGCGCCAAGCCTTCGGCCTGCGCGCCCAGGAGTCCATCACTGCCCGGACCGTGGTCAGAAGCGGCGAGGAGTTGCTACAGGTGGTCGGCAAAGGGGGCCGGGCAAGGGAGCTTCGCATCGACTCACCTGACAAAGCGGCTGCCGTTGAAGCCATGAAGCGAATCACTGCCGAGCAACGCACGCCAGGCATCATCCCGGCGGACAAGAGCTTGAAGGAATTCTACAACTACCAGAAAAACACCATCCACCGCCTGGGCGGCACGAAGGAAAACAGCGCACACATGCATAGCCTACGGCACCATTATGTGCAAGAGATGAAAGCCAATGGGGTACCAATCGAGGACCGGGTTGCGGAAACTGGCCACTCCCGAACTGACTCGGATAGGCATTACACCAAATGACACGCAAGCAAGGAGGGGAGCGCCGTTATGGGCGCTCCCCTTTTTTGCGTTCCGTTGGGGTTTCTTCTTTGCCAAAATATAAAAAATGAGATACAACCCTTTATGTTTCGCTGAGTTATGTAAAAATTGCCCTTGACTTTTCAACGTTAATCCGGAACAATTGTGATACCTGATGGGGCAGTGGATCTGCCCCCGCCCATGCTTTTCCCACCCCGGCATGGGCGGCCTTCCTCTCTGGGGCGGGGCTGACAAAAAACAAAAAAGACCGCGGCCCGAGGCTCCCGACATTCCTGTCGGGCAGAGGTTTTTTTGTTATCGCCCCGCAGGAGGGAGGGATCATGTCATCATTCTTATCGCTCTATCGAGCGCCTCAATCTACTAATTCCGCGCATACATCATCATGGGTCTCGAAGAGACGCTGGAACCAACCGCTTGGTACCCAGCGTTTCTCGGCCTCATGGTGCGGGCCGTTCAGCAATGATAAACGTCATTTATGCGCCAACACCGCAAAAAAAACGCAATGGCACAAGGGTCATCAAGGCATTGAAATAGACCTTGAGCAACTTGAATGGTCCGGTTGCGAGTTCATTCAACACGCCGAGATCAGGCTGGTGGAAACCCACTTCAAAGAAACCCTGCGACAGCTTTTTGCGAAAGGAAGCAAGCAATGAGAGCAGCGTTGTATGCCCGAGTCAGTACCGTCAAGCAGGCTGAACGGCAGTTGTCCATCCCCGACCAGATCAAACAAATGAGGGGCTGGTGTCAGCGGGAGGGGCATGAAGTGGTGGCCGAGTTCAAGGACGAAGGGGCCAGCGCCACCGACGACCGCCGCCCGGAGTTTCAGCGCATGATGGCGCAGGCCTACGCCAAGCCGCCAGCCTTTGACGCCATCATTGTGCACAGCCTCTCCCGGTTTTTCAGGGACCATCTGGAACTTGGGCTCCACGACAAGAACCTTCGGAAGAACAGGGTCAGGCTCATCTCCATCACCCAGTTGACCGACGATGACGCCAATGGTGAGATGATCCGCACCATCAATGCCGTCTTCGATGGCTATCAGAGCAAGGAAACCGCTAAACATACCCTGCGGTCCATGTTGGAGAACGCCCGCCAAGGGTATCACAACGGCTCCAAGCCACCCTTCGGCTTCAGCGCAAAAACAGTACACCTGCCTGGCCGCAAGGATGCCAAGAAGGTCCTGGAGATCGATCTGGAAGAGGCCGAGGTCGTACGTACCATATTCAACCTCTATCTGGATGGCTCCTATGGCGTCAAGGGGGTCGCGGCCATCCTGAACGAACGGGGCATACGGCACCGGGGCAAACACTGGAGCAATACGTTGGTCCACGATATCCTCACCGGCAGCATCTACCGGGGCGAGCGGATCTTCAACAAACACCACTGGAAAACAGGGGAGCCCAAGCCAGAATCGGAATGGGTCAGGGTCAAGGTCGAGGCCATTGTCCCGGAGGAGGTCTTTCTGCTGGTGGAGGAGAAACTCAAAAGCCGCAGCCCTGCCATGTCTCACCCCAAGCGCCTGGCATCACCCCGTTTGCTGACCGGCATCCTCAAGTGCGGCGTCTGCGGGGCCAACATGACCATGGCAACAGGCAAGGGTGAAGGCGGGACGTACTATTACTACCGCTGCTCCACCAAAACCAGGAAGCATACCCGACTCTGCTCGTCCAAACCGGTCAGGATGGATCTGTTCGACCAACGGGTGATGGAGGCCCTAGCAAATATCATATTCACGCCCGAGCGGGTGGAGGCAATGATGCTGGAACTCCGGCGCACGTTGCAAGATGGGGGTACAGACCTTGCGACCCTGAAGCGGCGGCAGGACAGCTTACAGGTCAAGCTAAAGAATGCTTATCGGGCCATCTCGAACGGCATCGAGATCGATCAGTTCTTCAAAGAGGAGTTGGACAACCTCAAGCGGCAGGAGGCCGAGGTCGCGGCAAAGATCGCCAGCTACCAGGACTCGCCCCAGGCAATGGTCGAGGCGATAGACCGTACCATCGTGGACGAATTCTGCCAGACCTTGCGGGCTGAACTGCTCGACACCGCAAAGCCGTTCAGCAAGCAATATCTCCAGTTATTGGTCAGGGAAATCGTCCTGAAGGATGGCACTGCCGTGATTCGGGGCGGACGTCGCCCATTGGCGGGAGCAATACGGTATTCGGCAGAAAAAAAGAATCCGATAACCGCGAAATCAGTTATCGGATTCAATAGTTGTTGGCGTCCCCGAGACGATTCGAACGTCCGACCCCTTCCTTAGGAGGGAAGTGCTCTATCCTGCTGAGCTACGGGGACAGCTATGAAAAGCCGTGTGGTTATAGCAGAGTTGCGCCGACGTTTCAACCCATTTCGGCCCGCGGCATCGACCGTTCGGCGCACAACCTCAGAAGTTGAGCAGCGAGAAGACCTTGCCGGCGGGCAGCCTCTCACGGCCTTTGAGGAAGTCCAGCTCGGCCATGAAGCAGCATTCCGCGATTTCCCCCCCCATGGTCTGCACCATGTCCACCACGGCGGACATGGTACCGCCGGTTGCCAGCAGGTCGTCGGCAATCAGTATCCGCTCCCCCGGCTTGATGGCATCCCGGTGGATTTCCAGAGTGTCGGTGCCGTACTCCAGGTCGTAGGTCTTGCTGAACGTCTCGGAAGGCAACTTGCCCGGTTTGCGCACCAGGACCACCCCTGCCCCCAGCTTGTAGGCCAGGGCCGCGCCCACGATGAAGCCGCGGGCCTCGACGCCCACCACCTTGTCGATGCGCTGGCCGATGTAGCGGTGCGCCAGCAGGTCAACCATGCGCTGGTAGGATTTGGCGTCCTGCAGCAGGGTGGTAATGTCCTTGAATATGATCCCCTTCTTGGGAAAATCCGGGATATCGCGGATGATGCTCTTCAGGTCGTCCATGGTGCACTGCTCCTTATAATTAGGGCTTGAATTCGGCGCTGTTGCGCAGCCGTTCCAGCGATTTTGCCTCTATCTGGCGGATACGCTCGCGCGTGACGCCGAAACTCTGGCCGATGGTGTCCAGTGTCTGGGGTTCATGGTCGTCCAGCCCGAAACGCAGCGTCAGGATCTTCTGCTCGCTCTCGGAAAGCTCCCCGAAATGGGCCGCTATCTGGTCGTAGCGATCGATGTTTTCGATCAGGTCCGAAGGAGCCACCATCGACGTGTCCTCGATGGTGTCGATCAGGAGATAGTCGTTGCCGTCGCCGATGGGGGTTTCCATGGAACAGGTGCGGCGCAGCAGGGTCATGAGCCTACGGACATAGGGGACCTTGGCGTTCATGGCCTCGGCGATCTCGTGCACGGTCGGCTCCCGCTGCAGGGATTGGGAAAGGCTGCGGGTCTGTTTGAGCATGCGGTTGATGTCGTCGGACACGTGCACCGGCAGCCTGATGGTGCGGGACTGGTTGACCAGGGCGCGTTCAATGGCCTGGCGAATCCACCAGGTGGCGTAGGTGGAGAAGCGGCACTCCTTGGCCAGGCTGAAGCGCTCCACCGCCTTGATCAGCCCCAGGTTCCCCTCCTCGATCAGGTCGAGCAGCGGCAGCCCCCGGTTGATGTACCGCTTGGCGATCTTTACCACCAGCCGCAGGTTGGACTCGATCATCTTGTTGCGGGCGGCCTTGTCCCCCTTCTCGATCTTGCGGGCGCACTCCTTTTCCGTCTCCGCGGTCAAAAGCGGCGTGCGCTGGATATCCCGCAGGTAGATCTTGATGGCATCGTCGAAGTTCTCCAGCTCCGCGAGCGGCAGCTTTTCTTCGGCTTCTTCATCATCTGCCGCGTCATCTGCAAAGACGAGAGGTTCCTCAATTTCGTCGAGCGCCAGTTCAGGAGAAACGATGGGTTCTTCCTCTGTGAAACCGTCCAGGACTTCCTCGTCTTTCATGTGCCGTCCCTCTCGATTTTATTCGCTCAGAAACGCTCTATCTGCCAGCCCTGCTTGCCCACGAGCGGCACGAAACGGCATCCCACGGAGTGGATCGTTTCCAGGGTGCCGTCGGCATGCTTCATAATTTTCAGGAGCCGCTGCTCCAGTTCGTTCCCCACCGGAATCACCAGGCGACCGCCGATAGCCAGTTGATCCAAAAGCACCTGCGGAACTTCGGGAGCGCCGGCCGTCACCAGGATGGCGTCGAACGGTGCCTCCTCTTCCCAGCCGATGGGACTCCCCTCGCTGTCGTTGATCCTGAGCATGACGTTGAAGCAGCGCAGAGAATCCAGACACTTTCTGGCACGCAAGGCCAGCGGGCGTATCCGTTCCGCCGTGAAGACCCGTTCAGCCAGGGTGGCCAGAATGGCGGTCTGGTAGCCGGAACCGGTGCCGATCTCCAGTACCTTCTCCGTGCCGGTCAGGTCGAGCAGTTCGGTCATCAGCGCCACCATGTAGGGTTGGGAGATGGTCTGCTTCTCGCCGATGGGGAGCGGCGTATCGCTGTAGGCCTGGGCCGCGAATGCCTCCTGGACGAAGATATGGCGCGGGATCTTGAGCATGGCCTCAATGACCCGGGGGGCGGTGACGCCGCGGGCCATGATCTGCTCCTGCACCATCCGTTTTCGTGCGATCTCGAAATTCATCATACCCCCATGGAAGGTGAGAACTATAGCAGAGGCACGCGCTCATGTCCAGCCAAGCCGGTGATCACAGGGGCCAGCCGGCCAGAATCTTCATGGATGCGTAGTTGGTCAGGTCCAGATGCAGCGGCGTGATGGACGCATGGCCGCGCCGTATGGCGTGGAAATCGGTCCCCTCCTCGTCGTCGAAGGTGGGTTCCTCGCTGCCGATCCAGAAATACTTGCGGCCACGGGGATCGACCTTGTCCACGATCTTTCCCACGAAGGAGCGCCTGCCTTGGCGGGTGATGAGGGGCGAACCGACCTTGTCGGAGGGGAAATTGGGGACATTGACGTTGAGAAAGGTGTCCGACGGCAAGCCGTTGTCCCTGACCAGGCGCGCCACCCGCAGGGCAACGGCGGCGGCTGCAGAGAAATGGCCGTCCGGGTCGTGGCTGGCCAGGGAGACGGCAATGGCGGGGATGCCCATCAGGGTCGCCTCCATGGCCGCCGCCACGGTGCCGGAATAGGTGATGTCGTCCCCCAGGTTGGCACCGTGGTTGATGCCGGACACCACCAGGTCGGGGCGAAAGGGGAGCAGGCTGTGGATCCCCATGTTGACGCAGTCGGTGGGCGTACCGTCCACTGCGTAGAAACCGGGCCGCAGTTCAAACACCCTGAGCGGCGAATGCAATGTCAGAGAGTGACCGGCGGCGCTCCGTTCCCTATCCGGGGCGATCACCGTCACCTCGCCCAGTTCCCGCAAGGCGGAGGAGAGTGCCAGGATGCCGGGGGCGTGGATGCCGTCGTCGTTGGTGACCATGATGTGCATGGGCTGCTCCTGTCGGGTACGGAGAGATCAAGCATATCTTTTATGGCAGAAACCCTCCGGTAAATCAAGGCTGGCATGACAATCGGATTTTAGGTTTACAAACAGCGGCGAACTGGGTACATTCGTGCCCCAAACGTGGTTCTACGACTCAGGATCAATTAATATACGATCAGCAAGGAGGACGTGTCATGAAAGCGGTTTTGATGGAAGGTTTCGGCGGCGTCGAAGTGCTCAAGGTGGGTGAGGCGGAGCGGCCCGTACCGGGCGAGGGGCAGGTGCTGGTCAAGGTGCATGCCACCAGCATCAACCGGCCCGACCTGGTGCAGCGCGAGGGCAAGTACCCTCCCCCGCCGGGCGATTCAGAGATCCTGGGACTGGAGGTGGCCGGCGAGGTCGAGGAGCTGGGATCGGGAGTCAGCGGCTGGCAGAAGGGGCAGCGGGTAATGGCCCTCGTCGGCGGAGGCGGGTATGCCGAGTACGCGGTGGCCTATGC
>DATBXI010000151.1:0-3156 GCA_036514355.1 Desulfuromonadaceae bacterium | reverse complement strand
CGCCCGCCAGCAACGCCTCCATCGAGCACGGCCTGAAAGGGCCCAACGTCACTCTGGTGCAGCGCTTCTGTTCGGCCGAGTCTGCCTTCCTCATGGCCTGCCGTTTCATCGCCGAGGGAAGGGCCGACATCATGCTGGCCGGCGGGGCCGACGACCTGATGCCCCTGATGATCGAGGGTTTCGGCGCCACCGGGCAATTGCGGCGGTACGCCTCCTGCTTCGGCGAGGGGAGCGCCATGCTGGTGCTGGAGCGCAGCGCTCACGCCGCCCGGCGCGGTGCAACGGTACGCGGCGCTGTCCAATCGGTCGCCACCATCGGCATGCTTGCAGCCGGCCGGGAGCAGGAAGGGGTGGAACGCCTCCTGCCCACTGAGGCGGAGGCATCCCTGATCTCCCTCGGCGGCACGGTCCGGGAGACGCCGCTGCTCCGCGACCGCCTCGCCGGGCGCGAGATCATCGATACAGCCGGCTGCGTGGGCCGGTCACTGGCCATGGGAGGCATGGCCATGGCCGCGCTGGTGGCCTCGCTGGAAACGGACCGGGCGGGCCTGCATCTGGCGGCCTCTCCCGAGGGGCCCTATTATGCCATCCGCTTCAGGGGAGGCGCGTCTGAACCCCGCTGATCCCGCTGCATACCTGCCCCACCGTTACCCCTTTCTGGTCCTCGACCGCGTCCTTGAACTGGAACCCGGCGCCCGCGCCGTGGCCCGCACGAGCGTGTCGGCCGACGGTGCGTTTCCCCAGATCCTGCTGGTGGAGTGCGTTGCCCAGCTGGCGGGCATCCTCACCATCCGGGAACAGGGGGAAGGGGGGTTCCTGGCGGCCATTGACCGGGCAGAGTTCTCGGGCGTGCCCGGTCCCGGCGATCTGCTCACCGTCTCGGCCCGGGTCATCAAGGCCTTCGGCAGGCTGTTCATGGTCGAGGGAGAGGTGCTGCTGGGCAATGCCCGCCTCATGTCGGTGCAGTTGACCCTGGGGGTTGGGAGGCTGTGAAGGTGTTCACGCGGAGAAAATCTTTACTGATTTGTTCGGCTCTCTCCCTATCGTGTTCCTCCCCCTTCAAGGGGGAGGTCAGGAGGGGGATAGGGACGCTGTGGCGTTGGGGTTACCCCATCCCCACCCCACCCCTCCCCTTGAAGGGGAGGGCGTTTTCCAATGGCAGATTCGATCTGATCAGGTGCCTTCTTATCCTGTGTTTGTTCGTGGTGTTGTGTTCAGCGACGACCGTGTGCCACGCCCGGGCCGTGCCGCCCCTGGAAGGGCTGGAGGCTCTGCGCAGGGGATTCAGCGGCATCAACGACTTCACCGCCGAGATCTCCCAGGAGAAACGGCTCTCGTTGATGAGGCGCACCATGGTCATGACCGGGACGGTGCGCTTCCGCAAACCGGACCTGTTTTACATGGAGCTTGACCCTCCCTTCAGCAGCCGCATGCTGCTGCGGGACAGCGTCATCGAGCAGTCCGGCGCCAGGGGAGGGGAGCACAGCCGCATCGTACTCCCGCCCGAGCAGGGGCTGAAGCGCTGGACCTCCAAGCTGACCGGCCCGGTAACCGCGTTGCCGGAAGGGATGGCCATGCATGCCGATTTGAGCGACGGTCTGTACACCCTCACCATTGCTCCGTCGGGCAAAGGGCAAGTCCGGGAGCTGACCATCACGTTCCAGGCGGACGGCACCATCCGGCGGCTCGTCATCAGCGAGCAGAACGGCGACCGGGCCACCATGACCTTCAAAAAGGTCCGGCGCAACGTGGGGCTGAGCGACAAGGATTTCCGGTTGGAATAAATGAAGGGCAAGGCAAAATCTGCCACAGAGACACAGAGGCACGGAGGACATCATAAGGGAAACCAGGGAAAGGTTTTTGGCGATTTTCCCCTAGCCTCCGTTACTGGGCGTTATTCAGAAGGTTCTTTTCTACAGAGTGGTTGTGCTCTGTGATTCCTCTGTGTCTCGGTGTCTCTGTGGCAGGTGTGTGTCTCTATTAATCATATCTACCAGGAATGTATCCCATGACTTGTTTATTTCGTTCTCTGCTGCGTTTCATACCGCTCTTTTTACTCGCCGCCTGCGCTACCGCCCTGCCGCGCCCCGGTATCGACTACCAACCGGGCAGGGTCGTGGAGACGCTCTCGTCGTCGGTGTCGGTCTCCATCCATACCGCCACCACCATGATGGGGGGGCACGGCTTCCTGGTGTACCGCCGTCCCGACCAATTGCACCTGGTGATATTGTCGCCGTTCGGCACGACCCTCATGGAGGCCTTTGCCCTGGGGGAGCGGGTCACCCTGGTCTACCCCGGCCGGTCCGTTGCCTATAGCGGCCTGATAACCGAGCTGCCCGACAAGGATGGCTTGCAGGGGTGGAGCATGATGCGCTGGGTGATGGATGCGGACCCCCCTGGCGACGGCCTGGTGAACGGCACCGTGGAGCGCGTCACCACGCAGGGGGTCCGGGAACGGGTGACCGTGGAGAACGGCCTGGTGACCGCCAAGGTCTCGGCTGCCGGCGACAAGGTCTATTATTCCAACTATACCGTGATCAACGGTGTTCCCCTGGCCACGGAGATCGACCTGCGCAATGCCCGTGACGACCGGATACTGCTCAACCTGAGCGAGCCCGAGGTCAACATCCGGCTGGATGATGCCGCCCTGCTGCCGCGGCTGACCGACATGACCGTTCTGCCCCTGTCCGCCATCAAGGGGATGTAGCGTCCATGCCGCTTCCCCTGGCGCAGCGCATCATTGCCCGTTTCCATAGCGCCTCCCAGCGTCACCTGGAATGGATCTTCCGGGTCACCACCACCCGCCCGCGCCGGGTCCTGTGCGCCGTCCTCCTGGCCGTGGCCCTTTCGGGCGCATCCATCGCCACGATCCGCTTCGATACCGACATCTTCCACCTCTTTCCCACCAACCAGCCGGCCCTGCGGCTGCTGCTGGACTCGCTGGAATGGTCGGGCAGCGCCGGAGAGGCGTATTTTCTGCTGGAAGGGGACAGGCAGATCCTGCCCGCTGAAGCGGCCCGGTTCGCCGAGCGTCTGCGCCAGGCCCGGGTGGACGGGCAGCCAGCCTTCAGGCGCATCTCCTGGCAGGTCTTCGACGAGGGCCAGGCAGAGGCGTTCACCAGCCTGATGGCCTATGCCGTGGCCCATCCCCAGGTG
>DATBXI010000150.1:0-8181 GCA_036514355.1 Desulfuromonadaceae bacterium | reverse complement strand
ATTATGGACAGACGTTCTATGAGAGCTGAAACTCCACCAGCCTGACCGGCGCCACATCCCCGATGGCGAGTTCGCGTACCAGTTCCCGGGTCAGGGATGCCTCGACCTCCTTCAGCGCCGCGGGGTCAGTCGGCACGTTGTCCAGTTTGCCACCCGCCATCATGGCGTGCCCTCCGCCCGCTCCCTTTCCCGCCACCAGCCGTTTGACGATCTCTCCCGTATTGATGAGGGCATTGGTGGTGCGGAGGGAGAGGATCACCTCATCATTGTACTGCCCCATGCTCAGCACGGTCTCGATCCCCTCCAGCCTGATCAAGTAGTCGGCTATCTCGGCCACCACTTCCGGAAAGTATATGGCCTGCAGGTTCACGACCAGCAGTTTCCCGTAGATGGTCGCGTTTTCAACGCCGCTGTGGATTGTCAGGAAGTGCTCCACCGGCAGTTTGGGATGGGTGATCTCGTACAAGAGCCGCTTGTTCGCCAGGGGGAAGAGGCGCAGGTACGCGTCCCGGTCGGGGCGGTTCGCCTCCCGTCCCAGGTCCTGGGTTTCGGACTTTATCGCGTAGAACAGGGCGGTGGCCAGTTTGGTGCCGATATGGATATCCTGCGCCACCAGGTATTCGTACAGGATGGTGGCGGTGACGCCGTACTCGTCGCGGATATCCAGCCAGCGGCACGTTTTGCTCCCCTCGCGCAAAGGGTGATGGTCGATGACGATGTCCACCCGGCGATCCGGCGGAAAAGAGTTGTTGCCCGTGCCCGGCTGGGTGTCGAGCATGCAGACCGCGCTGAATTCATCCAGATCCACCAGGCCAAGGGGGGTGAGGGTGATTTCCAATTCCTTTGCCATGGCGATGTTCTCGCTGCGCCCGATCATGCCGGAAAAGGTGATGATGGCATCCCTGCTCAGCTTCATGGCCAGCAGGTGGCGCAGGGCCATGGCCGATGCCAGGCAGTCGGGATCAGGATTGTCATGGATGATGATAATGGTCTTTCCCGTGCCCTGGAGCCATTCCAGCATCTTGTCGGAATGTTCCTTCGAGCGCTGGATGCCTTCCAAGATGCAGTTGTCGGCAGTCATGACGCTTCCCCATCAAACGTTTTGTCACTGGGCATGACGCTACGGATCATACCTACCTTGTATCATATAAAACGGATTGCAACAGAGATATTCCTGAATAACGGATGGGGCAGGCAGGGGCGTTCAGCCCGCTGTGGGGGCGAACCGTCGCCTGAAGAGCATGAGGAGCGGCGGGTAGAGGGAAACGGCCAGCGGTGCGGCGGTAATCAGCCACGCGCCGATAGCCTTCAGGGTGATCCAGACCAGGAGATGCATGCTGGCGGCGAGATGGCCGTGAAGCAGCGTCGGAAGGATTTCAGGGGGAATCGACGGGCCCCAGGGGAACAGTTTGGAACCCATGAGGCACAAGGGGACGAACAGGGCGATCTGGAGCGGGTAGACCAGATAGTTGACCGTCTGGAGCGCCACATGGTTGAGTCGGAAGCAATGGCCGCAGACGACGCACAGGATGGTGGTTCCCCACATGAGCGGCAGAACGCCTATGGCTATGCCGCAGCAGAACGTCAGGGCCAGCTTATGGGGGGTGAGTCCGCTGTGCAGCACTATGCTCAAACGCCTACCCAGCGCTGTGGAAAGTAATCGTTCCTTCACGCAACCATCCTTTTGGTTCGTGGATACAGGCGTCAGATCCGGTCCTGGTGCACGTGAAACGCCAGGGTCGCGCCGGTGACCGTGCTTCGCCCCGTGTAGAGGAAGATTACCATCCAAACGCCCTGGAGGAAAAGAATTATTGCGGGGTTCCAGAGGGTGGCGATGCCCGCCGGCAACTGGGGCAGGCCGAGGAACGGTTCGTTGAGCAGAAAGGCCGCACCCACGGCATACACCACGCCGACGACCCCCATGATCTGGTATGCGGATATCCTGCCCCCCCCCCGGTAGTCGGCCCGCAGGGTCTCGGACAGGGACCGCCACCCCTGGGTGGTGATGGTGGCGACCAGGAACGCGGCAATATGGCGGGACTCCAGGAACAGCCAGGTGGCCAGCAGGCCGCAGGCGCAGTACAGGACCGCGGTCACGGCCTGGATGGGGATCACCTCGGTCCCCTCCATGGCGCCGCTGTAGGCGATCTTTTTCGTGCTTCCGGAGAAGACGAAGCAGCGTCCGCTGAACAGGCGCCGGAGCCAGCCGGAAGCGGCGGCCAGGGGTTTGCCGTAGCAGCAGCCGAAGCTGATGCAGGCCAGGCGCCCCAGCCCTTCGCCAAAAGCATAGGCGATGGCGATGGCGCCATAGGCGGCCATGACGGGGATATGGAACGCCAAGGCCTGCCCGGCGGTGCGGTTGACCAGGGTGATTACCGGCGGGGTGATGAGGATGCCCACGAAGACCGCCCCGCCCACAGTGAAGGTATGGGCTTTTTTCTCCACGACCCGCGCCACCAGCCGGGACGCCGGCACGCAGCAGATGAGCAGAGCCACCGTCAGCAGGGCCGTGCCCAGGGGGGGGATGCCCACCGCGCCCATCAGGACCAGCAGGACGGCGATTGCCACCGCATAGGCGTTGGCGGTCAGCAGGCCGTACCAGGTGAAGTTCACCCCGAGCCAGCCGCCGGTCTCGGACTTTCCGGACGGCACCGTGGCGAAGATCTGCCATTGCTCGGCGGGGAGGTATCGGAAGCCCCACCAGAGGTAGAGCGCCATGAGCGTAGCGAAGAGACATAAAACAACAGGTACGTGCATCACATTCTCCCGGTGAAAAGGTCCCCCCCTTTTTGAAAAGGGGAGAGAGGTGAGGTAACTCCCCTTATTTTAAGGGGAGGGGCTTTCATTCCCCCTCTTAAGATAAGAGGGGGGCAGGGGGGAGTTATGAATTTGCCCTCCCGATCAGCGACCGCACCCGGATGTCGGTCTCCACCAGCGGCCTGCCGAATCCGTGGGTAAAGCGGCTCGACACCCCCTGTCGCTCCATGTTGGCCAGCAGGTCCGGGGCGAACCGGATGCGCCCCTTCTGGAAGATGAGGATGTCGGTGCTGCTGCCGGGGCGGTAGAGGCTCTTGGGCCGCCCCTTTTCCAGGAACATGCCGGCCTCCATGGGGCGGGGGTCGTCATATCCCCGGGTGCTGTAGGTCTGGCAGATGTCTCCGATCATGAGCGCTACCACCTCGATCATGGCCACCAGGCCGACGCCGGTCCCGCCTGCCACGTCGGTGTCGATCACCGTCACCACCCGCTTGTTCTTGGAATAGGGGGTGGCGATGCTCACCACAGCGCTGGGGTTGCAGGAGTGGTAGCCGCCGTCGATGGCGTAGAAGTCAACCACCTGTCCGGCCACGGGCGTGTGGTTGTAGTGGTACTTGTCCGGGGTCAGGCGGAAGACCGCGAAGTCCCCCCCCCGGAAAGCGTCGTGCCACCCGCTCCGGTCATGCCCCAGCAGTTCCTCGAAGGAGAAGAACTTCTCCTTCAGGAAGAGCAGAGAGGTCTGGTCGAACGAGCCGACCACGATCCGCGCGTCGGCCGGGGAGACCACCGCATCCGGTTCCGCGGGCATTGGGCGGCATTCCTCATAGCGAATCTTGCGCTCGAACACCTTGCGGCCCGTGTTCAGAAGTTCGGGCGAGTCGAGGCATTCGGACAGGTCGATGCCGCAGTCGGCCAGGAACGCGCGTTTCGCAATGATGGGGCGGTCGAAGTTCACCATTCCCAGGATGTGGGACGACCAGCTGCTCGTCAGGAGCCTGAAGAGGCCGGTGCTGTTCTCCCGCACCCCATGGTAGAGCAGCCGGACCATCCGGTCCCCCAGCAGCCGCTCGGTGACGACTGGGCCGCTATCCCGCTCGATGTACTGGTGCTGCATCATCTGGGCACTCCCGTGTGTTGGTTTCATCCGTCTGCCGGTTGCCGTCGCAACAGACCGTGAGCAGGACCAGGTTCATGAGCCGCCTGAGCGTAGGGAGGTCCGCCCGTTCCTGCAGGACGTCCTGTCGGACCGTGTCCAGAAAACTGCCGGCCTCCTGCCCCTGCAGCGTGAAGCGAAGCGCCTTGCGCAGCGGTTCGTCCAGCTCGCCAGCTGCCCGGTCCAGCAGCCGGCACTGGTCGGCCAGGAAGCCGAAGGCCTCTGCCATGTGACGCTGCCGCAGGGTGCCCCGGTAGTAGCGTTCCGCGCCGCTGTTGAACTCCCGCGCGCCGGCGGCCATGGGGGAGGAGGCGTTCACCTCGTGGAGGATGCCGGCGGTAAGCCGCCCCGCGGCGGAGCGCCCGGGCTCGGCGAGCCGCTGCTCCAAGTCGTTGATCGTTTCGTGCAGCCCCATGAGTTCGATCAGGTCGGCCGCGTCCTCCCGGATCACCTCCACCAGGGCCCTGCGGTACTCGTGGTGCTGGACCCGCAGATAGCCGGGATAGCGGCGGCTGGAGCGGACACCCCTGGTCTTCCGGATGATCTTTTCCAGAAAGGCGTTGGTAGTGTCCTTGCGGACAAAGAAGGTGGGAATGCCCACGGCGGCGCCGAAGAAGGCCTGGCGCCGTTCGCTTTCCATGGAGGGGGCGTCCGGGATGTGGCCGTGGGTGACCCCCAGGGCCATGTACTTGTAGGCCAGGGCCGTAATGAGCGTCTGCAGGTCCGCGGCACGCCCCATGTCCTCGTCGAAGCTCGCGAACAGGCTGTAGTGCCTCCCTTCGAACCCGGAAAAGCCCATCTTGGCGAACTCCCGCTGCTTGTACAGGAGGTAGACCGACATCTGCTCGTCGAACACCCCCATGTCCGCCAGGTCCCTGCGGAGGCGGTCGTTGTTGCCCAATGCGCCGTTCAGCGCCGGACTGCGGTCGGTGGAGAGCAGGCAGGCCAGGTAGTCGATCAGGCGGTAGTCCGGGACGAAATCGCCTTTCAGCCGGAACAGGGTGCTCAGCAGCCGGTCGAAGGCCTCCGGGCCGAAGGGGGTGACCGGCTGGCCCAGGATGGAGAGGCTGGCCTTCCGTTTCCAGCGGCGCCACAACATCCTCAGGTGGGTGTAGTCCAGTTCGTGGGGCAGGAAGCCCAGGGCCCGCTCGGGGTGGAAATCGGTGAACGCCAGCCGGTACGGGGCCGCGGTATAGGTGCCGACGAAGAGCGGCAGGAAATGCTCCGTGATCTTGATGGCCAGGTCGCCCAGATGTTTCTCGTGGGCCGCCGTGAAGCCGGAGCCGGGGTCGCCCAGGGCGCGGGACAGGCGTTGGCTGCCGATGCTGATGTGGGTGCCGTTGTTGGCGAGGCTCACATTGGAAACGTTGGGCAGGACCACCAGGTTGTTGACGATGATACCCGACTCCCGCAGCTTTGCCACGGCATTCAGCTGGCTGCGGGAAAGGACCTGATGGCAGAGCTGCATGTAGCGGTATTTCGCCTCCCCGTCGTCCCACCCCGACAGGCAGGGACTCATGAACAGGTCCCGGTAAAAGGCGTCGGAAACGTGATCGTTCAGCTCCTTCTGCCGGACCGGCGGATGGGGGGCAAAGTAGATCATGGCCCGCTGGCCGCTCGCGGCCAGGCCGAACGCCTCGTTGGCGTACATGACCAGGAACTGGGTGAAGAGGAAGCGAATGGCGGTCTCGCGGGCAATGGCCGTGCCCATCCCCTGTTCGGGCGTCAGCGGGACCACGTTGAACGAGAAGGTCTCCGGCGAGGTGTTGTCGTTCAGGTAATGCTCCATCAGGCGGATGGCGGTCTGCCTGATGGCAGGGGGAAGCAGGTCCTGGGAGCCGACCAGGTCGGCCAGGGCCAGCTTGATCAGGTAGCTGACCGGCAGCCGCAGCATCTCCGCGCCGTCGCTGTCGTGGAAGATGAACCGCCCCGCGTCGCTGCGCTGCCCGGCGCCGGGCTCTTTCTTGTGGGCCAGCAGGTCCGTCTGGAGCACCCGTTCGGCAAACGGGGAGAGGGCGCTGCGCTTGAAGCGCACCCAGCTGTTCTCCCAGACCCGTGAAGGATTGTCGGCCAGGAACTGCTCCAGGTCGGCAACGACCCGTTGGGATGTCTCTCCGGCGGCGGCCCGTCTCTGGATATTGGCGAAATAGTTGGACTGCTCGATGAAGAGCGGCAGGTCAACCTGCTCCCTGGTGCCGACCACCACCGCCTGCAACTCGCTCTCGGACCCGGCTGTCACGTCGTGCAGTGAAAACGGCAGCGAGGCGGCCAGTTCCTCCCTGGAGGCAAAAGAAACGCCAGCCCTTGTCAGGGACTGGCGTGCGCTTTCCGGATGGTGGGTCTGCCCCGCGCGCTCTGCCGTGGATTGCGCGGTACGCAGGATATGTGTGCTGTTTCGCATACACCCTCGTTACTCAACTGTTATGGTACCTAACCATACGGTACGACCGTTACAGCTGTGTGCGGGCGTGGTTAATGTTGTGTGAACTTCAGGACAGTGCATGACGATCCGCCCGGAAAACCGTGCGGATACGTTTCCTACTAATTTCACAGCCGCAATACGACTGTGACGATAGGGCACTACAGTTATGGTCAAATAAACTATGCAGGAGTTTGACCATGGAACGTTCACAACAATGTCTCAGCCAGTTTACCACTTCAGCCATGGAGGCATTGAAGCGTGCCTACGAGGAGTGCCCGAACAGCATGGCCGGGTCGTATATCATCATCGCATCGAATGCCATCATCCGGCTGGAAAGCGAGCTGGAGAGGAGCGCTGCGGGCACCGCGCCCTGCCGGCGGAGTCACGCGGACGGCGGCGCGCATGTCCGGAACGAATATGATGCGGCAGCATAATTCAAGGAGCAACCCGTGAAAAAAATGTCGAAACAATGTCTGCATTGCGGGAGCGAGGCGATCGGCACGTTACGCGATGTGGTGCCCCCGGTGTTCAGGATGGAAGTCGTGCAGTATGCCTGCGGAGCGGTGCTGAAGAGCATAACCGGTGCCCGTGGCCGCATCGGCAGGCTGTCCCACGAGGGATGCACCGGGGAACCCCTGGACGCGGCATCCTGACGGCAGCGCCGGAACACACCAACAGCACTTCGAAAGGAGAATCCACCATGGAACCGTCGCACCTCAATGTGAACATCCTTACCCATACCGCCATTGCGGCCTTGAAGAACGCCTACCAGGAATGTACGGACAAGGCGGCAAAGGAATCGATCATTACGGCGTTCAAGGCGGTCATCCAGCTGCATAACGATCTCGGAAGCAATGCCGGCGGGGACGCCGAGGACGACGGCTATGACCCGGGCGAGTATTGCGCGGCCGTGTGACACGGCCCGATCTCCAGGGAAACCCGTACGAAAGGAGCCAGCAATGGAGGAATGCCTGACAAAACCGTTGACGCCGGCCTTCTCCGGCTGCCTGGTCGATGCCCCGGCCTGCACGTTTGCCGTCCGCTTCGGTTTCAGCTACCTGTGCGAACATCCCCGGCACCGGGAGTTTCATCCCGATGCGGCCGCAACCGGGCATGAGGTAGACCACAATGCGTTGTACCGGGCATTGAAGGAGTCGCGGCGCAGCGTGTACCTCTCCAAGATCAAGCAGCTCATCGAAGACCTGGAGCAGGGCGCCTGAATGCTCTACTTTGCCTATGGCTCGAACCTGTGGTGCCGGCAGATGGCCATGCGTTGCCCCGGGCAGCGCACCATCGGCGCCGGCCGTCTCCCGGGATGGCGCTGGATCATCACGGCCCGCGGCTATGCCAGCATCGTCAGGTCCGAGCCGGATTACGTGCTCGGCACGGTGTACGACCTGTCCGAGTCCGATGTGCTGAGCCTGGACCGGTTCGAGGGTATCGGCCGGGGCAACTATTGCAAGGAGCGGATCAGGGTCGATATGGAGGGTCAGGCGCTGGACTGCCTGGTGTATATCGACCCGGTTGTTGAGGAGGGAAGTCCGCAGGAGGAGTACATCGTGCGGATCAATAACGGCATCCATGATGCCGGACTCGCAACCGACTACGTGGCCCGCTACCTGCGGCCGTTTATTCCCGCCCCGGATCACATCTCCCCGGCCACCATTGTGGCCTGAACCGAATACGCGTTTCTCCCACCCCGCTGTCCCGGCGGTACCTCGCCATCCCCCCCACTATGTACTGATACATACATTGATTAATTGAGTACTCGACGCGCCCCCCTCCTTCCTCCCCCCTCCGGGGGGAGAACTCAGTGCCCCTCCCCCAGCGGGGGAGGGAACGGGTGGGG
>DATBXI010000149.1:0-3790 GCA_036514355.1 Desulfuromonadaceae bacterium | reverse complement strand
CAGGAGCGACAGCCCGACGGTGACGGCCGGGACCAGGTCACCCAACTGCCGGACCCGCCAGGGGGAACGCTCGTCAACGGCATCGTACCACACTGCAACCGTCATGTCCCCGAGGCCACTGGTCTCGGACGACAGGCCGGAATAGCGGTTGACGTTCCACACATAGGGGAGGACGATGCTGACCTGCCAATCCTCAAAAAACCTCTGCCCATAGCCGAGGTTGAGGCGGTACTGTTTCAGGTCAGACCCCGGCGGGTCTGACCTGTGGTTGCCTGCCTGATCCCAATAGCCGTTGTACAGCTCCATGTCGAAGGAGAGGTCCGCAACAGCCATGGCGTATTTGGGCACGATCAGGGAGGTGGGCGAAGCGCCCCCGCAGCAGGAGCCGGCCCAGGAGACCCCGGCGGGGAGTACGGCAGCCCCCGCGAGGAGGGCTGCCACTGTCATGGATAGGAAGAGGTATCTCATGGGCGGTTATTGGCCGCTTGAGATGGTAAAGTCGGCTGCGCCGTTGGTCGCGGACAGAGAGGCGCCATCGGTCGTCTTCTGCTCGCCGTTGACCGTGACCCTCACGTATATGTGCCCACCGGAGCCGAGCCCGGTCAACCCCGCGGCAGACCAGCGGCCGTTGCCGTTGTCGGTTGCTGCGACCCAGGTGGTCTTGTCCGTGGATGCCTCCACCGTCACGCTGGACGCCGTCCAGGCCGTGCTGTTCTGGTCGTGCAGGACCGTGCCGACGGAGACTGCCGGATACGCGGTCAGCATGGCATTGTCCAGGGCGGCGAGGAATATGGTGAAGCTATAGGGTCCGGTGCCGCTCAGGCCATCGTTGAAGAGATACCAGGTGCGGCTGCTCGCCATACCGCCTGCCATGGCGGGGATCTTGTCGCTGATCCCCCTGAGGGTTGCCCTGGTGGTCGAGCCCATTGCCATGGCAACGGACGGATAGAAGGCGGCGGTTTCGGCGCCGATGTTCACCTTCAGCTCCCAGACCCCCATGCCGGAGCCGGACGCCATGAGGTAGTAGACGGTGCAGGAATAGGTGCCGTCGCCATTGTCCACGACCTGGCCCACCGGCGCGGAATGGGTCATGGTGGCCATGTGCATGACCGGCGTCAGCGAGACGCTCTTGCCCGGTGCCGGGGTGCCGGTGGCCAGGTTGGTGAGCTTGATCCTGAACGAGGTCTTACCCTGGGCCGCCGGCATGGCGCCGGGGAGGTATTCCACCCGGTAGCTGCCGCTCAGGGCCACCTTGCTGAAGGAGAGCGTCCCGCTGAGCTTGTCAGGGGTCAGCTTCGACCTGTTCAGGCTGCTCACCTCGAATGCCATCATGGACTCGCCAAAGCAATTGGCAATATCCTCGGGAATGGCCGTACCCGAGGCTGTCGTGACCGGGGTGCCGTTTTTCTTTCCGTCCAGGATGCCGTCGGACAGGTCATCGGCCAGGGCCTGGATCAGTTCGCCCTGTTTGTTCGGGGACATGCCGAGGTCCCTGGTCAATTGGCTGAAGGCGGCAGCCCGCACCCCTGCCAGCCGTTGGGCATCGCTGGAGGCGCTGGACATGGTGGCAAATGCCGGCTTCACGGAGCTGTCGGAGGTATAGCCGAAAGCTGCGACAAAGGCGGTCTGGGCGGCGCCCCTGGTCATGCCGCCGGCCACCAGCTTCTGCACGATGGTGCTGGCGGGGTCGATGGTCACGTTGGCCCCTGCCAACAGGGTGCCGGCCGGGACGTGGGCGGTCAGCATTCCGAGCGCAACACCGGCCGTGGCTGTGGCCTCGTCGGGATAGCTCCCCCCGCTGGTCTCGAAGACCAGGTCGGAGGCCAGGGCCGACGTGGGGATGCCCAGGCTGAACGCGCCGTTGGCGTCCGTGGGGGCGGTGGTCCTCGCCACCTCTGTGCCTGCGGTTGTTGTGACAATGACCGTGACGCCGGCAGCCGGTCCGGCCGCAACGACACCGGAAACCGTGGTACTGGGCACGGCGGGAGCGCCGGAACTGCCGCCGGAACCGCTGCATGCGGAGAGGATCGCCAGGGGCAGGATCATGACAAATAATGACAGGTATCTGAAAGCTCTCATAAGTAGATTATCTCCTTGGTTTGGTTGGTGAAATTTCGTGCTCCCGTGCCCATGCACGCAGGGCGCACCTCGGGCTCGGGCAACACCATGTTCACGATGCACCGGACACTAGTGTCCCGTACGGTTAGTTCATAGTCGTAATTCCGGCTCTTTTGGCCGCTGCCGGCATTGCGGCTCCTTGATGTAGACCCTGCTACACCTGCGTCGCCGCGCCTTGGCAGCAACCAAGATAGCTCGGAATTACTTCCCATGACTAACCACACGGGACACTAGCGGGCAGGGGATCAGGAGATACGGGAGAGTTTGGGTGGCGGGTCCGGCGGTTCGCCGTAACGTGACGTCAGGGGGCGGTGGAGGGTGTGATGCTGTGAGCTTTCCCACGTGGGAGAGATGTGCGTGGCGCACTGATTGGGCAACCATTCGGTTGAGATCGCACCGGAGAAGGCAAGCTGCTTCCCGCTGTTGCAGGGGCAATTGCAGCTCAGGGTGGTCACCTTCTTTGGGGTCCTTTTCTGCTTGCAGCAGTCCGGAACGCGGGTATCGCATTCATCGTGGGCATGCGCCTCTCTCTGTTTCTTCAGATAGCAGCAGCAGGTGTGATTTGCCCGACGCTCCGGCGAGCAGCCGCAGATGTCGCAATCGCCGGAGCATTCTCCTGTCACGGCATGGGCGACGACCTTGGAGTGCATGGCCAGAGGCGCCAACGGGCCCATCACGATTGCCAGGTACATACCGGCAAGCACGAGAGCCGTGATGTTGCGAGCGGGCTTTTTCACGGGATTCCTTTAGAGACTCTAATTAGGACAAAAAAGGTCTCTTGTCAAGCGCCATTGCCCAAATACCACCGTACCCATTACATGCCGTGCGTTAGCCGGTGCTTTCCTGGGTGCGAGTGAGTCCTACGAGAAGGTGAATGGCGGCCCATCCTTATCTGCCGAACTGCAGTACGGTTCCAACAATTGTGCCAGCCGGAGATGCGGCGCATGACCGAAATAACAGCCTGATATGTATGGAATAATGCCCCTGTACATGCGCAGCGGACGTGCCGTGGCATGGTCGGGTGTCTGCAAACCAGACACCACTGTCAAAAGAAACGACAGACGGTTTAAACACGTTGAACAATTGGGATGATGAAAAATAAATGCCGCTTGCGCTTGCCGCAATACGTGGTATTCAATTAGATTGTATACAAAAAACCGCACGGGAGGTCTTTCATGAGAAAAGTTGTGTCTGCCGCATCAGCCCTGGCGCTGGTTATCGTCCTGACCATCTGTTGTGCCTTTGCAAAAAGCGATTCACAGCCGGCTTTCAAGGCTGGTGACACGGTCTATGTCTGCGGTTGCGGGGCCGGCTGCAACTGCGGAACGGTCAGCAGTACGCAAGGGACGTGCGCGTGTGGCAAGGACCTTGTCAAATCAAGCGTCACCGGGGTGGAAAACGGAAAGCTGGCGTACATGGTGAACGGCACGGAGATGTCGGTCCCGGCAACGGGCAAATATGTCTGCGCCTGCGGTTCCGGCTGCAACTGCAAGACCATCAGCCAGAAGCCGGGCAAATGCGGCTGCGGCGGTGCGTTGAAAAAGGTGGACTGACTCGTGGGACAACAGGGGGTGCGTCCTGGGCGCACCCCCTGATGTATAACTCCAGCACCAACCTTAATGTCATTCCTAATTCACACGTTGCAGTGTTGCGGTATAATTCCCCCCCCACA
>DATBXI010000148.1:0-6316 GCA_036514355.1 Desulfuromonadaceae bacterium | reverse complement strand
CCTCTCCTCCGGTATCTCCGCCGCCGCCGCCCTGATCTTCCTCGGCAAGCGTCATGGTTATCCGACCGAGCGCATGGCTCCCCATAACCTCCCCATGACCCTGTTGGGCGTCGGTCTCCTCTGGTTCGGCTGGTTCGGCTTCAATGCCGGCTCCGCGATCGTCGGGCCGAACTGTTCCGATGCAGCCGGCGGGCTGGCCGGCCTGGCCTTCACCACCACCACCATCGCCCCGGCAGCGGCCGGCCTCTCCTGGATGATCGCCGAATGGATCCACTCCGGCAAGCCCAGCGCCCTGGGTTTTGGCTCCGGCGTCGTGGCCGGCCTGGTCGTGATCACCCCGGCCGCCGGTTTCGTTCAGCCCGGCGCGGCGCTGATCATGGGTGCTGCGGCAGGCCTGATCTGCTACGGCGGCATCCTGATCAAGGCCAAGTTCAAGTATGACGACTCACTTGACGTCCTCGGCGTTCACGGCCTCGGCGGTTCCAGCGGCGCGATCCTCACCGGTATTTTTGCAACCGTGGGGGCCAAGGGGCTTCTTGCCGGCGACTTCAACCAGTTCAAGACCCAGATCATAGCGGTCGTGGCGGCCGGTGCCTATGCCTTTATCGTAACCCTGGTGATCGCATTCATTCTCGACAAGACCATCGGCCTGCGCGTGGAAAAGGAAGACGAGATCATGGGCCTCGACCAGACCCAGCATTCCGAATCCGCGTACAACTGACACGGTACTCACCACCATCATCCGCACAGCCAGGCAGAAGCCGTCCCCTGTGGGCGGCTTCTGTCCGTGTGCACTCCCGGCAGTTCCGGAGCACGCATGAAGACCCTGGCAGACAAGCATAATAACGACACTATCAGCGAAGAGCTGCTCAAGCAGCTGGCCTATAACGAGAAGATGGCCGAGTTGGGGCGGGTCTCCGCCGGCATCGTTCACGAGCTGAACGCCCCGCTCTCGGTCATTACGTCCGCTGCCCAGATAATCCTGCGCGAGGACGATACGTCCGAGTTTGTCCGCGAGATGGTCGGCCGCATCAAGTCCGAGGCCCAGCGCCTCTCGCAGCTGACGCGCAGCCTGCTCAACTTCAGCAGGCAGGACGAGGCCACCGAAGAAACGGACGTCAATCAGGCAATTGAATTCATCCTCGACTTTCTCACCTATGAAGCTGCCCGGCGCGGCGTCACCGTCCTGCGCAACCTGGATTACCATCTGCAAGTCATCAGGATGGACAGCAATCTGCTCAAACAGATCCTGCTCAACATCATCATGAACTCCCTCCAGGCCATGGAAGAGGCGGGCGGCAAGCTGCTGGTGGAGACCTCGGCCCCGACCGAGGCCGAGATCAGCATCGTCATCTCCGATACCGGTCCCGGCATACCCGATGAAGCGATTACCAAGATATTCCAGCCCTATTTCACCACCAAAAAACCGGGTGAGGGTACCGGCCTTGGGCTGTTCGTGACCAAGACGCTGGTGGAAAAGATGGGGGGGCGGATCGAGGTGAAAAGCAGGCGCAACACGGGGGCCGCCTTTAGCGTGACGTTTGCCGTGGAGTCGGCAGGGGCAGGCGTTTCCACATCCCGGGCCGGGGGAGAATGGGTCGCATCCGGGTCAGAAGCAGCGGATTGAACGAATACAGTTGACAACACACCGCTGATTCCTCATGGTGTCCTCACCCACAGTTCCACCGGAGACACGCCCCCATGGAATCAGCCGCACTCCACGCCGCCAAGCATCTCCTGCTCATGGTCGCCATCGTCCTGACCACGGGACTGTTGAGCAGGATACTGGCACAGCGGTACCGGCTGCCCGATGTGGTCATCTTCCTGCTGGCGGGGATGGGGCTCGGCCCCGAACTGGCGGGGGTGATCGATGTCAGGGCAAACTCCACCTTCAATCAGTTCATCCTCATCTTCGGTTCCTGTTATCTCCTGTTCGACGGCGGCGCAAGCCTGAGTTTCACGGTGTTGAAACGGGTCTGGAGAACCATCGTGGTCATCTCCACCGTGGGGGTGCTCATCACCACGGCCATGACCGGCCTTGCCGCGGCCCACATCCTGGGGCTGCCGCTGATGACGGCCCTGTTCCTGGGCGCCTGCACCGCCTCCACCGATCCCGCGACGCTGGTGCCGGTCTTCAGGGAGATCAGGATCAGGGAGCGGGTGGCCCAGACCGTTGTGAGCGAATCGGCCTTCAACGACGCCATGGCTGCCATCCTCACCTTTTCCCTGCTGGGCTTCGCCCTGGGGAGCGGGGCAACGTTTTCCCCGGGCACGGCAGTTGCGGCGTTCCTCGCCAATGTGCTGATCGGCCTGCTGGCGGGCGGGGGGCTCGGCCTTGCTGCGGCATTCCTCATTGCCCATGAACGATACGGATTCCTGCAGGAGTATGCACCGCTGGTCACTCTCATGGCGGTGGCGGGCGCCTACCTGAGCGCCGAGACCCTGAACGCCAGCGGGTTCATCGCGGTGTTCGCCTTCGGCATCGTGCTCGGCAACAAGGGGGTCTTCGGCTTCAGCCTGGAACGGGGTGATCGGGCCAAGCTCGACGATTTCATCGTCACCACCTCGCTCATCATGCGGATATTCATCTTCATCCTGCTCGGGAGCCAGGTCAACTTTGCCATCATGGGGCAGTATCTGTGGCGGGGCATGGCGCTGGTGCTGCTCTTCATGTTCGTGATCCGGCCGCTGACGGTATTCATCTGCGCCCTTCCCGACCGGCGGGCCGGATGGAGCCTTCAGGAACTGCTGTTCATGTGCTGGACCCGGGAGACCGGCGTGATCCCCGGGGCGCTGGCCGGCATACTGCTGGGCATGCGGGTGCCGGGGGCCGAGGTTATCGCCTCCATCACCTTCCTGACCATACTCATGACGATCCTGATCCAGGCCACGACGACCCGGTGGGTGGCGGGAAAACTGGGGTTGCTGCTGGAGGGGTAGCTGTCAGGCCGGTTCTTCCACCGAGCCTTCCATGAGGGGAATGATGACGACCCGGATCTTGCCCTTGCCCCACAGGCCGATCTTTTTGGCCGCGGCGCGGGACAGGTCGATGAAGGGAAAGCGCTTGGGTGCGCACCGGTCGTTGATGGTGACGTGGACCTCCTGGTTGGTGGCCGGATTGACCACCCGCACGACCGTTCCCAGGGGGAGGCTGTAGTGGGCGGCGGTCATCTTGTCCGGGTGGTAGCGGTACCCGGAAGTGGTCCGCCTGCCGATGAAACGGGCGGCGTAATAGGAGGCATATCCCTCCGCCGCCTTCAGGGGGCTGCTTTTAAGGACCAGTTCCTCCAGCTGGTTGACGGTCGGGGCGGTCAGCTCGTTCAGCAGCGCCTCGCCGGCCGGCTTGGCGTCCGTATCCCCGTGGGCCACTGCCGCTGTCAGCAGCAGGGCGGCACAGGCCATAGCTCCCCGTATGGTTGGATGGTTCAGATTCATACTCGCTCCTCCCGTCTTATACCGTACTGCCGGTGCCCGGTCAAGCGCCGGGCTCCTCCCGTCCCCCATCCTGCCTGCCCAGGTACTCCCCGATCCCCTCTCTGAAGCCGCACGGTTCAAAGCCGAAGATCAGTTTCCAGCCGCCGTCGCAGATGCTCTCCTCGATCAGCATCTGCAGCTGGTCCATGGTGATGGGGAACCGGGGCAGGTGCTGCATCACCGGGACGATCAGCTTCATCAGCCCCAGCGGGGCATGGGGCTTGAGCGGCGGGGGGATGCCCATGGCGCCGGCCACGGCGTCCAGCAGGTCGTCAAAGCTCAGGCGGTCGTTGCCGCACAGCTCGAACGAGCGGCCGATGGTTGCGGGCATCTCCAGGGACAGGGCAAAGCAGCGCGCCACGTCATCGGCATGGATCGGCTGGAGGCGGTAGCGGCCGTCGCCCATGACCGGCATGACCGGCATCAGGCGCAACTGGCGGGCCAGCAGGTTGACGAAGGCGTCCTGGGGGCCGTAGATCAGCGAGGGGCGCAGTATGGTACAGGAGAGCGTGCTGGCCCGCACCAGTTCCTCGGCCCGGAATTTGGTCCTGTGGTAGGCGGAGACCGCATGGGGCCGCGTCCCCAGGGCCGACATCTGCAGGTAGCGCCCCACCCCGGCCTGGCTGGCCGCGGTCAGCATGGTGGCGGTGGCCTGCACGTGCAGCCGCTCGAACGTGACCCCCTGGGAGGGGAATTCGCGGATGATCCCCACCAGGTTGATGGCTGCGTCACAGCCGTACAGGGCGTGGGCAAAGCTCTCCAGGCGGGTCACGTCACCCTCCACCTGCTCCACGCCGTCCGCAGGGGCAGGGCTCCGCTTGTGGACCAGCAGGGCAAGCGTGTGCCCGTGCTTCAGCAGTTCACGGGTGACATGGCCACCGACAAATCCTGTTCCCCCGGCGATGAATATCCGCATGCGGTCGCCTCCTCGAACGGTTCACAATTCCACGTTCCAGGCTTCGAAATCGGGACAAGTATACCATGCTTTCGACGGTGTACGAATTGGGTGGCGGGATACGGATGGCGAGTGCGAAACGCGGAGCATGAACCCTTCTACGGCCACAACCGGGCCTTGAGCCCCGAGCTTCGCTCGATACGCCGCTCCACGGCAGCCAGGAAGACCTCTGCGCTGCCCCAGATCTCCACCCGCTTGCGGGCCCTGGTGACGGCGGTATAGAGCAACTCACGGCTGAGCGTCTCGGACGGGTGTTCCGGCAGGATTAGGAGCACATGGTCGAACTCCGAGCCCTGGCTCTTGTGCACGGTCAGGGCCAGGGCCGGCTCGCAGGGGGGGAGGCGCAGCGGTGAGAGACGGCGCAGACCCCCCTCCGCGTCCGGGTCGGGAAAATAGGCCGCCAGGCGCCCGCTCCCGGGATCGTCCAGCAGCACGGCGGTGTCGCCGTTGAAGAGTCCCAGCTCGTAGTTGTTGGCGGTCACCATGAGCGCTTGCAGGGGGCACCAGGGCTGCCCCTCGGCGTGGCGCAGTCCCAGGGCGGCACCGGCCAGGCGATTCAGGTTCTCCACGCCGCAGAGCCCGGCCCGGTGGGGTGCGAGCACGCGGAAACGCTCCAGCGCCTCCAGGGCCGTTGCCGGCGTTGTGCAACGGCTGTACCCGGCGTACCCTTCCCGGGCGGCTGTGGTGAAGGCGGCGGCAAACTCCGTTGCTGCCGGCAGCGGCCGCCAGACCAGGTCTTCGTGGCGGCCCGATCGCAGCAGGTCGAGGCTGGCATCTCCCTGCCCGTCGTTGATCAGGCGGCTCAAGCTCCCGATGCCGCTTGTGGTGCCGAAACGGTAGCTGGTCTGCAGTTGCACCACGCTGTCGGCCAGGGGGGATGGAGCGGAGGAGAGGGGTTTTACCCCATCCCCCTCCTGATCCCTCATCCTATCCTTCTCCCAGAGGGAGAAGGTATACTGTTCACCCTCTCCCGTTGGGAGAGGGTGGCCGAAGGCCGGGTGAGGGGGGCTCGGCGGCGCAGATTCGGTGCCGGTTGACAGCGGCCCGCACAGCCGTTCCACCTGGCGCCGGAACTCCGCTGAGAAGGGGGTGAGAGCGCCGTGGTTGCAGATGTCGGCCAGCACCGCCCCGGCCTCCACCGAGGCCAGCTGGTCCCGGTCCCCCAGCAGGATCATGCGGCTGTCGGGGGGCAGGGCTTCCAGCAGCCGCGCCATGAGCGGCAGGTCGACCATGGAGACTTCGTCCACCACCAGCAGGTCGCAGGGGAGCGGGTTGGCGCGGCCATGGCGGAACGCGGTGGAGCCGGGCATGGTCCCCAGCAGGCGGTGGATGGTCCGCACTTGGTCCGGCATCCGCTGCCGTATGCTGTCGGGCAGCCCCAGCTGCTCCGTTGCTTGCAGGATGGAGTGGCGCAGGCGCAGGGCCGCCTTGCCGGTGGGGGCTGCCAGAGCGATATCCAGCCCGTTGCCGCCGGCCTGTTCCAGGGCCAGCGCCAGGATGCGCGCCACGGTGGTGGTCTTGCCGGTGCCGGGGCCGCCGGAGATGACCGCGAACCGCCGGGTCAGACAGGCCGCGGCCGCCACCCGCTGCCAATCCGGCGACTCCGCAGCGGCGGGGAAATACCGGTCGAGCCCGGCCCGGAGGAGCTGCTCATCGACGGGAACGGCGGTACAGCGGGCCAGGATGCCGTCGGCCAGGCTTTGCTCGTGGTCCCAGGCGCGGTGCAGGTAGAGCCGGCCCGCATCGTCCAGCACCAGCGGGGTGTACGCCCCGGGCTGGCCGACGGTGGTGCAGGGGGCCAGGGCGGTGCGCCATGCCGTGGCCGCTGGTGTCCGCAACGGGGCGGGGGCGGGGCGGAACGGCTGTACCTCGGTGTCGGCGGCTGCC
>DATBXI010000147.1:0-7492 GCA_036514355.1 Desulfuromonadaceae bacterium | reverse complement strand
CAGCTCCGCGCCGAAAACGGCGACCTGACGGTCAGGAGCTACCAGGGCGGCAATCGGCGGCCGATCAACCCGAACCACTGGTTCATGGAGAGCAAGCCGTACTGCGATATGGCGCTGGTCGACCGCAAGGCGCATTTCGTCAACGACACCGGTCTGGCAGCCGGTACCGTTGCCCTGGAGCGCACCCTCGACGAGGGGATCGTCTCCTATGCCCACATCCCGATCCTCCGTGAAGGGGAACCCGCCCTCGGCATCATGTCGGTATTTTCCAAGTCCATCGCCGGGCTCTTCACCGAGGAGTTCCTGGGCCTGCTCTCCAGCCTGGCCGGTCAGCTGGCCCAGGCGGTCACCATTGTCCGGGAGATGGAGGCCAGGGAACGGGAGCGGATCCAGAAGGAACAGGCCCAACTGAAACACGCCCGCGTGCTGCGGGACATGGAGATCGCCCAGCAGATCCAGATATCGCTCCTGCCCGACTCGGCACCGCAGCTGTTCGGCCTCGATCTGGCCGGACGTTGCGTCTCGGCCGCCCATGTTGGGGGAGATTATTACGATTTCTTCCAGCACAACGAACACAGCGTGGATATGCTGATCGCCGACGTATCCGGCCACAGCGTGGGAGCTGCCCTGATCATGTCCGAGGTACGCACCCTGCTGCGCGCCCAAGCCAATTCCAGTCTCAATGCCAGCTCCATCCTGCAGGCCATCAACAACCAGCTCTACGAAGACCTGACCCGCGCCGAGTTGTTCATCACCATGTTTTACGCCAAATACAATTCAGCCACAGGCCGGCTTACCTACGCCAATGCCGGCCACAACCAGCCGCTCATCAAGCGCTCCGGCGTATCATCATGCATCAAACTCGATGCGGAAGGGCTGATCATCGGCGTGAAAAAGTCCGTGGTGTTCGAGGAGCGCGGCATAGAACTGCTCAAGGGAGACGTGGTGCTGTTCTACACCGATGGCTTGAACGAGGCCATGAACCCGCAGGGAGAGATGTTCGGCACCGAACGGATCTGCGATCTCCTGGGTGAGGTACAGCATCTGTCGGCTGTGGAGATCATCAGTGCATTCTACACGGCAATAACCGATTTTATGGCATCCGACACCTTGCAGGACGATATTTCATTGGTGGTGTTCAAAATCCAATAAGCAACAGGGGGGAACGACAGATGAACCTGAAAACCGAAGCAAACAACGACCTGATGGTAATTTACGTGCGCGAGGAGCGCCTCGACGCGCACAACGCGGAGGAGTTGAAGGCCGAGATGAACCGATTGTTCGAGGGGGGGACGAAGGATATCCTGATAGATTTGAAGGAAGTACGCTTTATCGACAGTTCGGGGCTGGGTGTACTGGTATCCGGCTTCAAGAACGCCTCGACCCGTCAGGGCAGCCTCAAGCTGTGCGGGCTTCAGACCCAGGTCAGATCCATGTTCGAGCTGACCCGCCTGCACCGGGTGTTCGACATCTTCCAGACCGTGGACGAGGCGCTGAGTGACGAGTGATGTTCACTGATCACTGAATTCATCACTGCATCGTATTCCCACCGTGCGAGGGAACCATGAAGAACAAGATAGACCTGGAAATAACCGTCCCCAACCAGACCCGCTACCTGAGCCTGATCGGCAGGATCGGCGAGGACCTGGCCCGGGTGGTGGACAATTTTCGCGGCGACCGCGAGGCGCTGGCCCACCATCTCAACATGGTGCTGACAGAGGCCGTGGTCAACGCCATCAAGCACGCCAACGCCGCAGACCCGCACAAGGAGGTGCAGATCCGCATCAGCATCTCCGACACGGAGCTCTTCATCAGGGTCTTCGACCAGGGGCGGGGATTCGACCTGGACACGGTGCCGCCCCCCCCGTTCAACGCCGCCCAGATCGAAGAGCGGGGGCGCGGCATCTTCATCATCAGGTCGCTGATGGATTCGGTAGTATACAAGCGGGCACGGGGGGGGAACGTGCTGGAAATGAAGAAACGGCTCGCCTAGTGTCCCGTGCGGTTAGTCATGGGAAGTAATTCACGGGGCACCAGCTGACTCCACGGGAATGCCCCAACCGCGGAGTTCGTGCACGACCGCAGCAAGCATGGCGTCAACCTGTGCCGCCACCGCAGGGGTCAAGTCGGTGCCCATCTCGATGCAGGCCGGCTGAACGCCCACCAGGACCATTTCCTGCGGGGCATGGCCCATCAGCCGCGCAACCGTGAGCAGGTCTTTGAGCCCCATCTGGTGGGGTGAGATCTTGGTCTCCAGGGCCAGAGGGATGTCCTCTCCCGACAGTCGGGCACAGGTACCGGGTTCACCGCCCGTTTCCACCGCATCCACCACAATCAGGCGCTCGATCCCTTCCAGGCGGGGGAGGATGTCCAATCCCAGCGTGCCGCCATCCATGATGTCCACATAGTCCGGCAGGCGATACTCCCGCTGGAGCCGCTGCACAACCACCACCCCTACCCCATCATCCGTCATCACCAGGTTGCCGATGCCAAGGACCAGCACCGTCGGCATTGTACTGTCGTGGCTATTCATAATCCTCCCAAACGATTCATCTCAGGTTTTAGGCGCAAAAAAAGGGCGCGCAACGCTGCGCGCCCGGCATCATAACATAAAAATGCACCTCAGTCTTCCTTGTGTACCGTGAACTTGTACCCGCTGAACATGCTCGAGACCTCGCTGCCGTGCTCCTTGATGTCCATCAGCCAGGCGCTGTAGATGTGGTTGATGACGAAACCGACGATGAGCCACATGCTGAAATGGTGCGCCAGGCGCATCCCCTGGCTGCTGAACAGGGCATACATGAACCCCATGATCCGGTACATGGGGGAACCGGGTGCGTGTTCGGCGTAGAGCGCAAAACCGGTCAGGATCATCAGGGAATAGATGAAAAACAGCACCACATAAGCCGATGTCGCCAAGGGATTGTGGCCGACGGTTTCGGGCACCTCCCGGTCGATCAGCAGGTAGTAGCGCAGCATCCTGACCATCTTCTCCCGCCCCTTGGCGGTTGCCAGGGGAAAGAACTCCCGCCACCCGGAGTACCGGTTGCCGATGAGCGACCAGATCATACGGGAAATCACGCTGACGGTGAACAGGTAGGCAGCCGTGAAGTGGAAGAAGCGGATCCACCCCATGGTGAAGTCCGAGGCCGACCGGCCGAAGGAGAAGGGGGTGCCGATGAAGAAACCGGTGACGCACAGGACAACGATGGACATCACGTTGATCCAGTGGCACCAGCGCACCGGCAGTTCCCAGATGTAGCGTTTGAACTTGGGTTGATTCGGCATGATCGCCCCCCTTTCTAGGACACCTTGACCTTGACCACTTCATTGCCGGTGGCGTCCACCACGTGGACGGCGCAGGCCAGACAGGGGTCAAAGGAGTGGATGGTGCGCAGGATCTCCAGCGGCTTGTTGGGGTCGGCCATGGGGGTCCCTACCAGGGCCGCCTCGTAGGGACCGCGCTGCCCCTTGGCATCGCGGGGGGACGCGTTCCAGGTGGAGGGAACCACCGCCTGGTAGTTGAGGATCTTCTGGTCTTTGATCCTGATCCAGTGCCCCAGGGCGCCGCGGGGCGCCTCGTGCCAGCCGTAGCCCATGGCCTCTGCCGGCCAGTCGGAGGGGTCCCACTTCTCGTTGGCATGGATGCGGTAATCCCCTTTGGCAATGTTGCCGATCAGTTCGTCCAGCCACTTGGGGGTCTGGCGGGCGATCAGCAGGCAATCGATGCCCCGTGCCCCGGTCCTGCCCAGGGTCGAGAAGAGCGCCTCGGGACCGACTCCCAGCTTGCCCAGCACCAGGTCAACGGCCGCCTTGGCCTCCTTGTGGCCGGAGGCATAGGCCACCAGCACCCGCGCCAGCGGCCCCACTTCCATGGCCTGCTCATCGTACCGGGGAGCCTTGACCCAGGAGTACTTCTTGTCGGTTTCCAGGAACTCATAGGGGGGCTTGGGACCGGTGTAGCGCGGCTCGGACTCCCCGTCCCAGGGGTGGAGCCCCTTGCCCTGGCCAGCGGCATAGTCGAACCAGGAATGATCCACGTATTCGGTGACCTTTTTCTGGTCCAGCGGCAGCACCTTGGCGATGTTCTTGTTCATGATGGCCCCGGCCGGGAACCAGAGGTTGCCGTTGGCGTCCGGGAATTCGCCGTAGCAGAGGAAGTTGCCCACCCCGCCGCCGATGGCGGCCCAATCCTTGTAGAACGAGGCCACGGCCAGGAGGTCCGGGATATAGACCTTTTCCACGAAGTCCTGGGCCTTCTTCAGCAGACGCTTGATCTCCATCAGCTTGTCGGCGTTCAGGGCGTTCTGGGAGTCGGGATCGATGGGGATCGCCATGCCACCCACCAGGAAGGTCTGGGGATGGGGGTTCTTGCTCCCCAGGATGGCGTGGATCTTGATGACGTCCTTCTGCCACTCAAGGGCCTCCAGGTAATGGGCCGTGGCCATGAGGTTGGCCTCGGGCGGCAGCTTGTAGGCCGGATGCCCCCAGTAGGCGTTGGCAAAGGGACCCAGGCGGCCCGAGGCCACGAACGCCTTGAGCTTGTCCTGCACCCCTTTGAAGTAGGTGGCGGAATTGTTCGGCCAATCCGACAGGGAGGCAGCCAGCTTGGAGGTGGCAACCGGGTCGGCCTTGAGGGCCGAGGTGATATCGACCCAGTCCAGGGCGTGCAGGTGATAGAAATGGATCACGTGATCCTGCACGTTCTGGATGCCGATGATGATGTTGCGGATCAACTGCGCGTTGGGCGGAATCTTGATCTTGAGGGCATCCTCCACGGCGCGGATGGAGGCGATGGAATGCACGGTGGTGCAGACGCCGCAGAAACGTTGCGTCCAGAACCAGGCATCCCGCGGGTCGCGCCCCTTGAGGATCTTTTCGATGCCGCGGAACATGGTGCTGGAACTCCAGGCGTCGGTGATCTTGCCGCCGTTCACCTCGGCCTCGATGCGAAGATGCCCTTCAATCCTGGTAATCGGGTCAACAACTATCTTGGCCATATCCTATCCCTCCCTGGTTTCTTCGCTGGGTTCTTTGTCTTTTCTCAAGGCGTTCAGGGCCCCATGGACCGCAAAAGCCGCCGCCGCGCCGGCTGCCAGGCCGATGCCGATCTTGTCGGCGGTATTCTCGACGCCGAAGCCGGGCACGTTGGGCAGACGCTTGTACATGGGTCCCATGGTGTCCCAGAAGGCCGGTTCCGAACAGCCGGCGCAGGGATGTCCGGCGCCCACGGGCCAACTGGTCTTCTCGTTGTAGCGCTGGGTGGGGCAGTTGTGGAAGGTGGCCGGCCCCTTGCACCCCATCTTGTAGAGACAGAACCCCTTGCGGTGGCCATCGTCCCCCCACTGCTCCACGTACTGGCCGGCGTCGAAGTGGGGACGGCGCTCGCAGTTGTCGTGAATGCGTTTGCCATAGGCAAACAGCGGCCGGCCATGGCTGTCCAGGGCCGGGATCTTGCCGAACACCAGGTAGTGCACGATGGTGGCGGTCAGGTTGTCCGCATTGACCGGGCAGCCGGGCAGGTTGATCACCGTGGCGCCGGGGACCGCCTCCCTGACCCCTACCGCGCCGGTGGGGTTGGGGACGGCCGCGGCGATACCGCCGTAGGTGGCGCAGGTGCCGACCGCCACCGTGGCCGCAGCATTACCGCAGACCTGGCGCGCCCGATCCAGGTGCGACTTGCCCCCCACGCAGCCGTAGATACCGCCGTCCTTCATGGGGATGGAACCTTCCACGACGCAGAGGTACTTGCCCTTGTAGTCGGTGATGGTCTTTTCCAGGGCCGCCTCGGCCTGATGCCCGGCAGCGGCCATGATGGTCTCGTGATAGTCAACCGAGAGGATGTCGAGCACGATCTCGGCCACGGTCGGGTTGGCGGAGCGCAGGAGGGCCTCGGAATCGCCGGCGCAATCCTGGAATTCCAACCAGACCAGGGGCGGGCGCTTAACCTCGTCCAACGCTTCGGCCACTTTGGGGGCGAAGGAAGCGGGCAGCGCCATTGCCGCCGTTACGGCCGAACAAAACCTGAGGAAGTCGCGGCGGGAAACCCCCCGCTCCTTGAGAATCTCGCCGACCGAGTATTCCCGTTTTTCAAGATTTTGTTCTAAAGCATCGTGTTTCGGGCCAAACTCTTCGTTACCCATCTGAAACCTCCTTTTTGTTGGAGTCAACCGTTCTCAGCACGAATATATAACTAAATAACAATCAGGGTATTTTCCATCCGTTGTCCTTATAAATAAAATTATGTTCTAATGCAATCAATTTCCGCGTCTGTGATGGGTATTTTTTAGAAATTTTTATGCCGCCGTCATCATACAAAAACAAATGTGGACATCCCATTTCGGAGCAGTCAAATCATCCGTTGAAATTCAAGTGGTTTTACCACATCATTTATGCTATAAATCGAACAGTTCCAGGCGATTAAACAGTTTAATTAGATATTGTCAATGCCGCGAACAACACAATCATCCCGAATAAGGCCATGCTCAAATACCTGCTCTTCATAGCCTTCTTCGCCGTCATGCTGACGGGCTACTTCATCATCAACGTCCCCGGCGACGTCCCTTACACCCAGGTACTCACGCGGGTCTACCGGGGCCTGGCCCTCACCTTTGCCGGCGCGCTGGGGAGCCTGATCTGCCTGCACCGGATCACGCGGTAGGCTGATATTGCCCATAAACGACGAAAGGCGGCCCGTTCAGGCCGCCTTTCTCATCTCCACCGTATCACATGGGCAGGTGCGTCCCCCTACCCTTCTACCTTCTTGACCTTGGGCTTGACCTTCACCCGCTTCTTCACCTTGACGCTCTCCCGGAACCGCTTCTCCATGCGCTGGATCATCATCTGGTGGCAGCCTTGGCCCGGGCAATCGGCGGACGGCATGCGCTGGGCATAGCTGCCGTCGGGCTGCATCTCCCAGGCCGAGCAACGGTCGGCCTCGTGGATCTCGAAGATCTCCCGCAGTTCCTTTGTCAGCTCCGGCGACTCCACCGGGCAGAGCACCTCCACCCGCGCCTCCAGGTTGCGCTTCATGGCATCGGCGGAGGCGATGAAATACTCCTCCTGTCCGCCGTTTCTGAAGTAGTACAGGCGGGAATGCTCCAGGAAACGGCCGACGGTGCTGACCACGCGGATCGTCTCGGACAGGCCGGGGATGCCGGGCCGCAGGCGGCAGGTGTCGCGGACGTACAGGTCGATGCGCACCCCGGCCATGGAGGCGCGGTAGAGCGCCTTGACGATATCGCCGTCCTCCAGGGCGTTCATCTTGAACTGGAGCAGGCCGTCCCCCTTCTCGGCATGGACGGCCATTTCCCGTTCGATGCGCATCAGCAGGGCCTTTTTCAGGAAACGGGGTGCCGGCGCGAGTTTCTGGTAGTTGCGGCGGGCCGTGAAGCCGGTGGTCAGGTAGTTGAAAAGCTCGGTCACGTCCTGTCCGATGGTCTGGTCACAGGTCAACATGCCGATGTCGCTGTAGATACGGGCCGTGTCTGCG
>DATBXI010000146.1:0-7351 GCA_036514355.1 Desulfuromonadaceae bacterium | reverse complement strand
TGGGGAGCCTTCAGATATTTCAACAGATTTCGGTCATCCACCCCACCCTCACCCTATCCCTCTCCCTGAGGGAGAGGGGACAAAAAGCAATCCATATCCCCTGTTCCTGATCGGCGACCCCAAACAGGCCATCTACAGCTTCCGCGGGGCCGACATCCATGCCTACATCGCCGCGGCCCGGGCCGTGGAGGCGGAGCGGCGCTGGACCCTGGACACCAACCGCCGTTCGTCCCCTCCCCTGGTGAGCGCCGTCAATGCCCTTTTCAGCGCCACGGACAATCCCTTCCTCAACCGGGGGATAGGTTTCAACGCGGTCCATGCGGGCCGCGACAGCGCGCATGGGCTCTTGTGCCAGGGGCAGCCGGTGGAACAGCCGCTGCGGTTCTGGGTCTACCAACGCCCGGATCCATCCAAAGCGGCAACCAAGGGGGCGGCACGCGCGGCTGCGGTCACGGCCACCGCAACGGAGATCGCCCGCCTGCTGGACGGCACCGGGGAGATCGTCGTCAGGGACGGCACCCGGCGCCGGCTCCGGCCCCAGGACATCGCCGTGCTGGTCAAGGCCCACTACCAGGCCGACCAGGTGCAGGCCGCCCTGTCCGACCTCGCCATACCGTCGGTCCAGCACGGAAGCAGCACCATCTTCAAGAGCCGCGAAGCCCTGGACTGGCTCCGCATCCTGCGGGCCGCGGCCGACCCGGCCCGCGCCAGCCTGGTGCGCGAGGCACTGGTGACCTCCATCGTGGGACTGTCGGCCCATGACGTCGCGAGCCTGCTGGCGGACGAAACAGCCTGGGAGGTCTGGCTGAACCGCTTCCGCGCCCTGCACGAGGCGGCCCGGACCGGCGGCATCATCGCCCTGGCCTCGCGCCTGCTGGGGGAGTGTGGCGCCAGGGAACGTGCGCTGTCCCGGTCCGACGGTGCCCGTGTCATGACCAATATCCTGCACTGCGCGGAACTGCTGCACCAGGCGGAGCGGGAACACGCCATGGGGCTGGAGGGGGCCATCGCCTGGCTGGAGCGGCGCATTACCGGGGAACAGCAGGACGAGACCTACCTGCTGCGCCTGGAGACGGACGCCAACGCCGTCACCATCGCCACGATCCACGCCAGCAAGGGGCTGGAGTATCCGGTGGTGTTCCTCCCCTTTGCCTGGGATCCCCCTGCCGGCGCGGAGCAACGGGTGCTCTTCCATGATGCGGACGACGGCCTGGTGCTGGACCTGGGATCGGACCTCCAGCAGAGCGACCACAAGCTACGGATGAAGGCGGAACAGGAGGCCGAGGCGGTGCGGCTCCTGTATGTGGCGCTCACCCGGGCCGAGCACCTCTGCTATGTGGTGTGGGGCAACATCAATGGCGCCCATGGTTCGCCCCTCGCCAGGCTGCTGCACGGCGAGCGCTTCCCGGACGCCGCGTCGTTCGCCGCAGCCGGCGACCGGGAGATCCTGGACGCCATCACCAGCCTGGCCAACAGGGCGACCCCCGACAGCCGCCCCTGTCCCATCAGCGCCCGGTTCCTGCCCGTTGACGCCCCTGCCCCGCTCTACCGCCCCGAACAGGTCGACACCGCTCCCCCGTCCTGCCGGGAAATGCGACGGGCCATACCCGCTGATTGGCGCGTCTCCAGCTTCACCGCCATTGCGGCTGGCGGAGAACGGCCGCTCCAGCCCCGGGACTACGATGCCGTCCCGTCCGCCATGTCGGCCCACATGACCGGCGATGGTTTCTCCGCCCCACCCGGCACTAGCCGGACCATATTCGATTTCCCCCGGGGCGCTGCCGCCGGCACCTGCCTCCACGAACTGTTCGAGCAGATCGATTTCAGCAGTGTCACGGATGCATCGCTGGAGGCGCTCTGCCGCGCTGCCCTGGTGCGCAACGGGTATGATCGCTACTGGCTGTCCGCCATACAGGCCATGGTCAAGGCAGTGGTCAGCACCCCGCTCCTGCCCGCGGACCCCGACTTTTCCCTCTCCTGCCTGAAACCGGCCTCCTGGCTGACCGAGATGGAGTTCTTCCTCCCCTTGGCCGGCCTGAGCGGTGCGCGGCTGCACGACGTCTTCAGCGGCATGCTGGCCCCGGACCGCCACGGCGGGTTCGCCGACGTACTGGCCTCCCTGCAATTCCAGGAAACCCGCGGCATGTTGCAGGGATTCGTGGACATGGTCTTCGAACATGACGGGCGCTACTATATCGTAGACTGGAAGTCGAACCACCTGGGGGACCAGAGCGCGGCATATGCGGCGGACAGGCTTCGGGAGCCCATGGCCCACCATGCCTACATCCTGCAATACCACCTCTACGCCCTGGCCCTGGACCGGCTGCTGCGCCTGCGCCTGCCCGGCTACGCCTACGAGAGCCACTTCGGCGGGGCGATCTACGTCTTTCTGCGGGGAGTTTCCACCGACAAACCGGGGTGCGGCATTTACCACGACCGCCCCACAACGGAGTTCATGGACAGGGCCAGCAGGATGCTGCTGGCGGAGGGGCACTGATCGACAGGAAGAACCGCGATAAAGACTTGGGGGCCTGATGATGGGACAAAGAAACCAAGCGGCTGAAAAAGAAGGGGCCGCGTATCCACCACACGACCCCTTCAAGCAATGCCACAAACAACACAACTCAACTACTTGTATATTTTCAAATATTTCCTAATGCTCTGTTCAAATGACTCCCCGATCTCATTCCTGTTGGCGCTCTGGGAATACACCCGCAGGTAGTAGAAAATCAGGACCATCAGGGCAATCAGCACCAACCCGGCAAAGGCCATCTTGAGCCGTCCGAACCGGTTGTTCTTTACGGCAGTATCCGACGGCAGCGACTTCTGGCGTGCCATGCGGATGCGCATCAACTCCAGGTTCGATATCAGTTGGACGATGGCATCCCGGTCCCGCTCGTCGATGAATAGGAATTGGAGGGCCACATTCCAGTACTCCTTGTCGGTCCCGACGTAATAGTTGCGGTTTTTGAAGACTATCCGCGCCACACTGACCATGATGCGCGGCGGAGAGATGGGTATGAACGCCTCCACAAAGACGATCTGTTCCAGTTCAAAGTGGTCCGAGGTGATGAACTTGAAACCGCCGGCGCTGAGGTTAACGGCACCCGCCACCACCGTATCCCATGCGGCGTCGATGTGATCCAACGCCTCATCGGGAAGCTGCGGCACTGTTACCTCGTTCCCGTCCCGCTCCTCCGAGAACTCACCTGCGGCAATCCTGAACATCAGGTCCCGGCGCTTGAGCCTCATCTCCTCCCTGCGCGCCATTTCATCGCCGAGATGCCGATCCCTTCTGTCGCGCCACTCCTTGAGCACATGATCCAGGTTGTGCTCACTCGAAATCTGGAGTTGAAAGGGGAGAAAGGTCTCCATGCGGTAGAATTCCCGCAGTTCGCTGGAGTTTACATCGCCGGTGAGGCGCAGAGAAATGGTTCCGTCCGCACCGTCCGAGACATAGACACCGCTACAGCGATACCCCTTTCCATCAACGCCCACGCGCAGTTCCAGCACTTTGCCGGTCTGCATATCCACATCCGCGGGCAGCACGTCGCGGGACAGCTGAACCGATGCCAAGTCGCCATCCAACGAGAGGATGATGGCCCAGTCCCGGAACAGTTCGTTGTTCTGCATGGGGATGCCGACGCCGACCCTGGTCCCGTTCGGAAAGAATTTGGCGTACTGTTCCGTATTACCCATGGTTAACCACCGAGGAGCACGGGGGGGTGGAAAATGGAGAACAATTGCATGACAGTATCATGAAAGGGACCGGTTCAGTGCTTCAAGTAGGTCGTCAATACTCACCTTATGAACCCCGGCGCCATGTTCGATGGTCTCCAGGTCCGCAATCTGACACTCATAGCAGTCCAGGTGGTATTGCTTGAAAACAGCGAGGGTTTCGGGGTGCTCTCTGATGATATCGGCGATAATCATGTCTCGTGTGATCATGTCTGAGCCCCTTGTCATGTATTATCCGTCCGTACGTTGCCGGTCCAGTCCGTATTTGAGCCTGAGAGCCGCCTTGACCTCCGGCGGGACAAATACGTCCACGTTCCCGTTGAGTGAGCAGACCTCCTTGACGATGGAGGAGGAAAGGTAACCGTACTGGACCGAGGTCATCATGAAGAGCGTTTCGATGTCCTGGCCGATGCTGCTGTTCATCTGGGCGATCTGGAACTCATATTCGAAGTCCGATATGGCCCGCAACCCGCGAATGATGACATGGGCCTTCCGGGAGGATACGTAATCTATCAGAAGCCCGGTAAATGTGTCAACCGTGACCCTTTTTTCCTCATACAGCACCTGCTGGATCAGCACCACCCGTTCCTCGGTCGTGAAAAGCGAATTTTTTTGGGAGTTCCGGGCAACCGCCACAATGACCTCGTCAAAGATCATCAGGGTACGCCGGATGATGTCCAGGTGCCCGTAGGTAATGGGATCGAAAGAGCCGGGATAGACGGCGATCTTTTTCATTCTCCCTCCAGAAGATAAAACTCCAGTGCAGTGTCGCCATAGACCCGCCGCTCGTACTTGGCAAGGGGGCCCAGATGTTCGGGCAGGGTGTTCCGGGCTGCGCCCTCGGCAACGAGTACGCCTCCATCAGCCAGCAGGGAGAGGCTGCAGAGCGCTTCCGGCACCGTGGCATACAGCCCCGAGGCATAGGGGGGATCAAAGAACACGAGATCGTAGCTGGCCTTTCGGCCGGCCAGATGCCGCAAGGCCTTGTGCACGTCCATTTCCAGGACCTGGGACTGTTCGCTGAAATGAGTTGCTGTCAGATTCCGTTTCAGAACCGCCGCAACGTTTCTGTCGTGCTCGATGAACGCACAGGATTCGGCCTCACGGCTGAGTGCCTCGATCCCCATGCTGCCGGTACCGGCGCAGATATCGAGCACGCGGGCGCCTTCCAGTGTAAATCGGCTCTGGATGATACTGAAGAGCGCCTCCCTGACACGGTCCGCAGTGGGACGGGTGCGCATCCCCGGCGGGGCGGCAAGACGCGTGCCCCGAGCTTTTCCCGCTATCACACGCATTTGTGAACCACCTGTGCGGAGTGCCGATCCTGCGGGGGAAACTACCTCAAAACCGCGTGGGCGTCAAGCTGGAACGCCCGGACAGGGCATATGAAGCACGATTATGCGCAAAATACGACAAAATGTGTTGAAAACAACTGCCGTATCGGTACAATTACGGCCCGGTACCGTAGAGAATTTTCCCGCAGAGGACATGTGTGCGAATCGTTACGACGCTTATCCCATGCCGCCTCACAAGCCCACTCCTGGTGATCGCGGCCCTGCTGATAGCACTGGTGCCGGACTCAGCCCCTGCCGCCCACTGGGAGAAGCTTGTCCGCAGCGGATCCAGCGAAGTGGCCTTTGACACGGACTCGGTGCGTCCGGCCGCCTCCGGCAGGCTGGGGGTGTGGCTCAAATTCACCCCCCTGGGTGAAGCCCAGCGCAGGGTGGCGGCAGCCGAATACGGCACCAAAGCCTATCGCCTGCACCTTGCCTATTACGAGATCGACTGTGATGACGACCGGGCGGTCCTGGGACTGAGGGACATCATGGGCACGGGGGGAAAAAGGCTGCTGCGCCAGGCGGGAACGGGCACACCGGCGACCATCGTACCCGGATCCGAACTCGACCAGGTCGCACGGCGCATCTGCCCGGTTATGGATGTAAACGGGGAAAATGAAACGGACAACGAGGGGAACGGCAACGTCACGCCCTCTGGGGGAACACCCGAAACCGGCATGACGGCGCAAGCGCGGCAACGCATCACCGAGGCGTTGATACGGACAACGGCACAACCGTCCGACCCGGCCGCGTGGAGCGAACTGGGTAATGCCTACTTTGATACGGACATGTCCAAGGAAGCCATTGAGGCATATGACCGTTCCCTGGCGCTGAACCCGGACAATGCCGACGTGCTCAACGATCAGGGCGCCATGTTCCGACAAGCGGGCGATATCACCCGGGCGCTGAAAAACTTTGAAATGGCGCTCTCCATTGATCGAAAAAATCTGGAAAGCCTTTACAACACCGGGTATATATACGCATTCGATCTTCACCGCATCGAGCGCGCACTGGAAATCTGGCAACGCTACCTGGAGCTGGATCGCTCAAGTGACACGGCCCGCCAGGTGCAATCGTTCATCGAGCGCTATGGCCACTGAGCGGGCACCAATCAGGCCTGCCCGCCTTCCCTCCTGATCTCCCCCAACCGCTTGTTCAGGGTTTGACGGGTAATCCCCAGTATGGACGCCGCGCTCCCCTGATTGCCCTTTGCCTCTTTCAACCCTTCGAGGATCATGAAATCCTCCATCTGCCGTATCGTTGGGAATTGCCCGAAAACAGACCGGATCAACTCCCGCCCGTCCTGGTGATACTGGGACACGCGCATGCTCTCGTTCACCGGATCGACTCCAACCGCAGCTCTGAAACCGTCCAGCGGCAGCATATCCCCGGTGGTGCGTGCTACCGCGTCGTACACCATCGCCTCCAACTCCCTGATATTGCCGGGAAAAGCATATCCCGACAACAGCTTCATCAGTTCGGACGGTGCATCCGGCCGTTTCCTGCCCAGGGACACGGCCGACTTCTGGAGAAAATGATCGACCAGCAGCGAAATATCGTCGGGGCGTTCGCGCAGCGGCGGTATCTCTATCTGGTGGGTACAGAGGCGGTAGTACAGGTCGTTGCGGAATTTTCCCGCCGACATCAGGCCTCTGAGCGACTTGTTGGTGGCAACGACAACACGGGCATCGCTCTTTCGCGGAACATCCGCTCCCACCGGGTAATATTCCTGTTCCTGCAACAGGCGCAGCAATTTGATCTGAGAGGTGTCGCTCAGATCCCCGATCTCATCGAGGAAGAGGGTGCCGCCCGCGGCGCGGGAGATCAGGCCGTCACGGGCCTGGTCCGCCCCGGTGTACGAGCCGCGCTTGTGGCCGAACAGGGTATCGGAAAACATGGCATCATCGAGCCCGGCCACGTTGACCGCTACAAATTCGCCTTTACAGCGGCATGAGGCATGGATGGCCTTGGCCAGAAGGTCCTTGCCGACGCCTGTCTCGCCGGTGACGAGCACCGGCTGGCGGGAGGGAGCGATCACCTCGACATACTGGAAGATGGCACGCATCCGTTTATCGCGGGATTTGATCGCATCAAAGACAGTGGGATTTTCGAGTCGATCGGTCAACAGGTATTGCTTGAGTGATGACACCTCCTGTGAAAGGGAATACACCTCGAGCGCCTTGGAAACGGTTGCGGCGAGTCGGGTGGATTCCACCGGCTTGACGATATAGTCGAAGGCTCCGCTCCGCATGCATTCCACCGCCGACTGGGTTTCG
>DATBXI010000145.1:0-7363 GCA_036514355.1 Desulfuromonadaceae bacterium | reverse complement strand
CCGCCCGTCCCGGACCGGGCCGGCTATGCCGAAACAGGCCCGTTCCGCCGCAAGCCCGTGTTCCCCGCTGAAGCGGCTAACGACCTCCTCCAGGCTCCCCGCCTCCCGGCTCGGGAAACGCTCTTCCGCCAGGAGCGCCAGCGTCCCGCCGGCGGTGTCGAAATAGGCGAGCCGCGTGGACGTCCCGCCGATGTCCCCTGCCAGGACCAGCATGCCTTCTCCTTTGCCGCTCTTACTCCGTGGAGCTCTCCGCCGGCTGCGCTTCCTCCTGCGTCTGCTCGCCCTGGGAAACCCATACCGCCAGCAGGGTGTAGGTCACAGAGAGTATCACCGGGCCGATGAACAGGCCGATAACGCCAAAGGCGATGAGCCCCCCGATCACGCCGGCAAAGATCAGCAGCAAGGGGAGGTCCGCGCCCTTCTTGATGAGGAACGGCCGGATAACGTTGTCGATGGTGCCGACGAAGAGCGTCCAGACGATCATGACCGTACCCCACAGGGTTTGGTCCGCCCAGAAAAGCCATACGATTGTCGGGATGAGCACGAGCCCGGGACCGACCTGGGCCACGCAGAGCATGAACATGACAGCGGTCAGCAGCGCAACGGCCGGAACCCCGGCCAGAATCAGGCCGAGTCCGCCGAGGAGCGACTGGATCACGGCAGTGACCACGACCCCGAGCGCAACGCCGCGTACGGTCCTGGCGGCGAGTATGGCAGCCTCTTCGCCGTGTCGGCCGCCAAGCCGCCGGGCAAAGAAGCGGAGCCCTTCGGCCGCCTTTTCGCCGTTCGCAAAGAGCGTCGCGCTGATGATCACGGTCAGCAGGAACTGAACGATCATCATCATAATGCTGCCCGTCTGGGCGGCAAGCCAGCCCACGATCTTCTTCGCATGGGGTGCGACGCGCTCGGACAGCTCTTCCGGGGGGATTGTCGTGAGGTCGTGCCAGCGGGCAGCGGTCTTCGGCCCGACCAGGGGCAGCCGTTCGACCCACGCCGGAGCGGGCGGCACGTGCAGGGTGTCGAGAGATTTCGTCCAGGCGACGATCTCGTCCGAGCGCTCGATGATGCTGACCACGGCGAGCGTGAAGGGGATGATGAATACCAGCAGCAGCACAACGGTCATCACGGCGACGGCGGGTGCCCGTTTGCCCCGAAACCGTTTCTGAATGCCGAGCATGAGCGGCCAGGTGGTTATGGCTATCATGGTCCCCCAGACGATCGCCGTGAGGAACGGACGGAGTATCCAGAAACTGGCCGCCATGAGTATGCCGATGAAAAGGACCGCCAGCGTCGTTCGCGCCACGTCCGGGTAATTATTTCCAAATGTCACGGCAACTCTCCTTCCAGCCTTGCCTGAGGTTCATTCCACGCCAAGGTCCTGCTGTGGTTCTACAGCAACCTGTGCCTGTATCTCCCGGACGATCTCGCGGCTCATCTGCTCCAGGGTGCGGCCGACGGCCGCTACCATGGTCTCGTACCCCTTGTCGCTCAACCGCTCCGTGAAGGTCATGACGCGCGTCGCCCCGTCCTTCCGGTCCGGGCCGGCAAAGAGTGTCCACTGGGCCTTGAGGATCACCTGGCCGCCCAGTACGCAGTCGAGCCGGAGAACCCGCATCGCCACCGTGTAATCGGGTTTCTCGGTGCCCATGCGGGGGTACACGAACACCTGGTCTGACCCGAGGAGCAGCCCGAGGTTCTCCGCCAGCACCGTGCCGATGCTGTCGGAAAGGGAGCCCGCCCAGCGGTCGAATTCCGCGAGATTCAGCTCGTTCCGCCCGTCCCGCGTTACGATCTGGGCCCGTTCCAGGTAATCGGGCACTTCCACCGGCTCGATGCCGACCGAAACCGGGTGTGCCGCCGGGGAAGATGGTTTCGCCTCCGGCTGGCTGAGGGGGGTCAGCGTGTAAAACCGCGCCGGCGGCGAGCTTGCGCACCCGGCAAGCCAGAGGGCAACGGCTACGGCAACAAACGTTCTCCCCAGCGGGCATTTTGCCATCATCTTCATTCTCCTTTGGCCCCGGTCTTGCCGCGAAGCAGCGACTCGGGGTGGCGTTCCAGGTACTCGGAGAGATGCCGGAACGAGCGACTCGCCGCGGAAAGCTCGCGCAGGGTCTTGTTCAGTTCAATCACGAGCCGGGAGTCGTCCGAGTAGGCCCGGAGGGTCTGCTCGGACTGTTTCAGCGCCGCCTGGGCCGAATCAAGGGTGTCCTGTGTCGTGTCCGCCAGCTCCTGCAGGTTGCCCCGCGCCGCGGCCATGGTCTCCCTGGTTTCGTTGAGAGCCGCCTCGGCGGCTCCGGAGGTCCGCGTGAGGCTGTCGGCCAGCGGGTCCACCTTGGCGTTGACATTCCGCACAAGGGTCTGCACATCCCGTATGGCCGCCTCAATGGTCCGGGTGGTCCTTCTCGCATCGATGGAGCTGACGAGCTGATCCACTGCCTTGAGCATCCTGTTCAGGTTATCGACGATTTCCTTGTACGGCAGGCTTTCGAGGGTTTTCTGCAACTGCTCGAGCGGTGTGGGGATGCTCGGTATCTCGTGATACTTTTTGATGAGTCCGACATAATTGGCAGGCGTGCCGGGAAAAAAGTCGATGGACACCATCAACTGTCCGGTGACGAAGCTCTGCATCTGGAGTTGGGTCCTCAAACCCAGCTCCTTGACGGCTGACTCGACCGCCTGCGGGTCATTCTGGAACTCGGCCCTGGTCCCCTTGAACTTTGCCGGCTCCAGGTCGAAGATCACCGGGATCTTCAGCCTTCGCGTTGCGGGATCGGCAATGATGCTGATGTTGGTTACCTGGCCGACCTTTACCCCCCGGAACGTGACGGGTGACCCTATGCTCAGCCCCTTCACGGAGCCATCGAAAAACGTGACATAGGTGTGCTCCCTGGTGAAGAGCTTGCCCGCGCCGAACACGAGCACACCCGCGACCAGCAGGGCAAGGGCGCCGAGCACGAACGCTCCGATCGCTGTTTTGCTCACCTTGGTGCCCATCGTCATCTCCGCTCCCGGGGAAAGGCTGTTCAGCGTTGCCGCGCGCCTTCCCCCCGTGTGAGAAAATTGATGACCTTCGGGTCCGGCGACTCCGTGAGGAGGCGCTTCGGATTGCCGGTGGCGGTCATGGTTTTAACATCCGGATCGAGAAACACCGAGTTGGTGCCGATGGCGAAGATGCTCGCCAGTTCATGGGTCACCACCACCACCGTGGTGCCCAGGCTTTCGCTCAGTTCGATGATCAGGTCATCCAGCAGCCGGGCGCTGATCGGGTCGAGTCCGGCGGACGGTTCGTCGAAAAAGAGGAGGTCCGGGTCAAGCGCCATGGCCCGGGCGAGGCCGGCCCGCTTCTTCATGCCACCGCTGATCTCCGAGGGATAAAACTCCTCAAAGCCGCCGAGCCCGACCAGGGCCAGCTTGTACGACACCAGCTCCCGGATCCGGGCCGGCGGGAGCGAGGTGTACTGCTCCAGCGGCAGGGCGACGTTTTCCGCCAGGGTCATGGAGCTCCAGAGCGCTCCGCTCTGGAAGAGGATGCCGAAGCGCCGTTTGAGCCGGTCCTGTTCCTCCGGTTCCGCCTCCCAGTAGCTGACCCCGTCGTAGATGATCCGCCCCTTGGCGGGGCACTTGAGCCCCACCAGGTGTTTGAGCAGGGTGCTCTTGCCGCAGCCGCTCCCCCCCATGATGATGAAGATGTCCCCCCTGGCTATGGTGAAGGTGAGGTCCCGCATCAGCACGAAGCTGCCGTAGGCCATCTCCAGGCCGGCTACCTCAATGGCCGCCTCTTTTCCGCGTGCGGCTTCTTCGACGTGGCCGTTCATATCCCCAGCACCTGGCAGGAAAGGGTGATGATCGCCGTCGCCACCACGATGCTGACGATGCTGGTCACCACCGCCGACGTGGCGGCATACCCCACCGCAGAGGCGCTGCGCTCGCACTGGATGCCGCGCAGGCAGCCGGCTATGGCCACGAGGATACCGAAGACGAAGCTGTGGAACAGGCCGACCAGGAAGTGGGTCAGGTTCAGGGCCGCTCGGGACTGGTTGATGTACTCCATGACCCCGAGGTTGAGCATCCCCACCCCCACGACCATCCCCCCCACGACCCCCATCAGGTCGGCATAGACGCAGAGCAAGGGCATCATCAGCATCAGGGCGAGCATCCGGGGGAGCACGAGGAATTCCACCGGCGAGAAACCGAGGGTCTCAAGGGCATCGATCTCCTCGTTCACCTGCATGGTGCCCAACTGGGCGGCAAAGGCCGCACCGGTCCGGCCGGACATGATGATGCCGGTCATGATGGCCCCCATGACCCGTACCACGCCGATTCCCACCACATCGGCCACATAGATCTGCGCGCCGAACAGCTTCAACTGAATCGCCGCCACAAAGGCCAGGATCATCCCCACCAGCAGGCTGATGAGGGTCACGATGGGAAGGGCCTGGGCCCCGGTCTCCTGGATGGTGATGATCAGGTCCAGGCGCCGAAAATCCGCCCGGCCCCGCACCATCTTGATGAACGCCAGGGTCACCTCGCCGATGAAGGCCAGCATGTCCCTGATCCCGTGCACTTGGTCGAGGGCCACATCGGCGACCCGCTCCAGGAACGGCGGGCGGGTTCCTCCCCGCGTGACTCCCGAGCGCTGGTTCTCGGGAGCAGCCAGCGCCATCAGCTTCCGTACGCCGGCAGGCAGGCCCGACTGATCCACTCCGATGCCGTCGCGGCGGCAGATCTCGAACAGCTTTGCCAGGAAGATCAGGAGGCCGCTGTCCCATCCGGCGAGTCCGGCAGTTTCAAAGACGAGGCGCTCCACCCGCTCTCCCGGGGCATGCGCAAGCACGCTGTCGGGTGAAGGGACGGCGCTTCTCATCTTCCACTCTCCAGCCAGCGTGAGCAGCAGGGCACCGTCCGGGGTCGTGTCGATTTTCAGTTCGCTCGGGCTCATGATAGCGACGCTAACCAGCATGCAGGGCTGAATGCACCGGCACGCTTGCGTAAGTATCCTTCATCGATTGCAATGGGAAATTCGTGCCAGAAATGATGGGTGCCGGCGCAACAGGCCAATACCCTGCAAACAGGCGGTTCCGCAACATCTGGAAGACATGCGCGTGGTGCAGAGGGGACGACATACCGTCTCCGGCTTGATATTTCGTCCTTGCCACCGATTGTCCTCCTCGGCAGCGTTCGGGATTCGCCCCCCCTGATTCGTTATCGATCCCGGTTCCCCATTCCCGGCTCCCCGTTCCGGACAACCGTTATTTCCAGGGGTTTTCCGGCATCGAGGTGCAGGTCCCGTTGCGGGAAGGGAATGACGATCCCCGCCTCGGCGAGCCGTTCGCCGATGCGATGGCGGATATCGCTGAAGATCAGGAGGCTGTTGACCGCCGGGTCCAGTTCGATCCAGAAGTACGCGGTGAACTTCAGGGAGCTGTCGGCGAACTCCTCGAAAATCACGCATGCCGACGGGTCGCGCAACACTTCCTCCTGTTCTTCGACCGCCGCGAGGATCAGCCGCTCTGCCTTCTGAGTGGGCGAACCGTACGCCACGCCGACGGAAATCGTGTAGCGGGCGCGCTTGTCGGAAGCGGTCCAGTTGGTGACGTTCTGCTGCAGGAAGTGGCTGTTGGGGACGAGCATCTCAACGCCGTCGAAACGCTTGATAGTGGAGCTGCGCATGCCGATGGTGGCAACGCGGCCACGGTGGCCGTCCACCTCGACCATGTCCCCCATCTGGATGGTCCGGTCGAACATCAGGATCAGGCCGCTGATGAAGTTGTTGATGAGATTCTGCGCGCCGAAGCCGACGCCGATGGCAAGTGCGCCGCCGAAAAAGGCAAAAACCGCCAGGGGAATGTTGACAAAAACGAGCGCACTGACGAGAACGCCGCAGAACATCAGGTAGGTGAACAACCTGCCATACAGCTGTGCATCGTTGGCGCCGAGCTTGAGCCGCTTCATTGCGAACCAGCGGAACAGTTTCTTCAGGCGTCGTATCACCCACAAGCCAACGAACAGGATGAGGCACGCCTCCGCCAGCTTGCCTACGGTGACACTCCGAGGCCTGGTGATCTTTTTCCCCTCGGCAATGAGCGTCTCCTCGGCAACGTACAACTCGGCTTGCCAGATCTTACCGACCAGTGATGAAATCGTGGCAAACGCTCCACGAACCCGCCCCGCCAGGGTCACCTGTTCCTGGCTGCCCTTTTCCTCTTCATTGCGCCGCCGCACCAGCTGCCCGTATTCGTTGAGGATCGCGTCGCCGCGGCGCAGGAGCGATTCCTGGCTCTGGTAGGCGTCAAGAACACCGCGGCCATTCTGGCGTTCCGTTTCAGGGAGAGCGGCTGAAGCAAGCTTTTCCTGCTGACTCTTGATGAGGACCTGGAGACGGGCGAACTGGGAGGTGATGTACGATTTCCATTTATCGAGAACAGCCAGGTCCCTTTCGTGGCTGCCGACTCCGGCCTGCCCCTCCTGGGTGACCTGGCCACCGGCGAGACGATATCGCTCTTTCCATATCCCCTTTTCGCTTCTCAGCAAATAGAGCATGCCCCTGAGAACCTGGACCCGGAAGCCTGCGGTATCGAAGAGTATCTGCCGCCGTTCCTGCTCCTTCTGCAACCGGTCGAGCGCGGCCTGTGCGGCCTTGTCCGGAGCAAGCCGGGCCTGTGCCGCGCGCAGGGCAGCCTCTGCCGCATCAAGGAACTTCCGTGTCATCCCCTCGTCCCGCACGGCCTGGTCCAGTTCCGGCCGCAATTGCTCCAGGCGGTCATCGATCTCCCGAAGCTTACGGTTCAGCTCCTGTTCCGAAAAGCGGTAGTTTTCCCTGGCTGCGGCAAGTTTTCGTTGAAGAAAATCGAGCTCGGCCTGGGTGTCTTCCTGGGCCTCCCGCAGCATGATGCGCCGCGCTTCCCCATAAACAACGCCGGCCTGATTCACCGAGTCCCTCAGTTGCGCCAGCATCAGAAGCCATTTGCTTCGCGGCTCTCCGGGCTTGCCCGCGTTATTCTCCGCGCTCTCTTCAGCGAGGCGAACCGCTGTCCGGGAATTCTTCAGGCTGTTCGTGAAATCTTCCAACTCTTCCTCGACAGTGGTGCGCATCACCTCCTGAGATTTCTGGTCAATCTCTTTCGCCTGCATGGCGTCGCTCAGGCTGTCCAGGAGCGATATCGGGTACGGGGGCTTTTCAGTAAATCCCCGCCAGCTCTTTATCTCCACGGCCCGGTCCCGGTTGGCCTTGCGGATGATCCTGAGCCTGATGAGTGTGTTCACATGGCTGTCGAGTATCCCGGCAAGCCGGTTCGTGAGCCGTTCCCATTCCTGCAGTTCTTCCGGCGAAGCTATGTCCTGGTAGGTCCTGTTCAGCGCTGCA
>DATBXI010000144.1:0-4409 GCA_036514355.1 Desulfuromonadaceae bacterium | reverse complement strand
GAGCAATAATATGTCACCCCATCCTCACCCTGCCCCTCCCCTTGAAGGGGAGGGAATCCAATAGTCCCCTCTCCCTCAGGGAGAGGGCTAGGGTGAGGGTGGGGTAAGTCTGAATCACCAACAAGATAGGAGAATAGCCATGGCAGGCATGGTAGCAGACAGGGTGCTCTTCATCACCGGCGCCGGCAGCGGCATCGGCAGACAGATCGCAACGGATTTTGCCCGGGAGGGGGCGCGGGTGGCGCTGTGCGACCTGAATGCCGAGGCAGCCCGACAGGCGGCTGCGGAGTTGACCACGGCCGGTTTTGAGGCCATGGGCTTAGGCTGCGACGTGACCAACGAAGCGGAGCTGAAGGGGGCGCTCGACCAGACAGCGGCCCGCTTCGGCCGCCTGGACATCCTGATCAACAATGCGGGCCTGCAGCACGTGGCGCCGCTGGAGGAGTTCCCCACCGAGAAGTTCGAACAGATGGTGAAGGTGATGCTGGTGGCGCCGTTCATGGCCATCAAGCACGTCTTTCCGGGCATGAAGCAGCGGGGATTCGGCCGGATCATCAACATGGCATCCATCAACGGCCTGGTGGGGTTTGCCGGCAAGGCGGCCTACAACAGCTCCAAGCACGGCCTGATCGGCCTGACCAAGGTGGCGGCCCTGGAGGCGGCCCCCCACGGCATCACGGTGAATGCCCTCTGCCCCGGCTATGTGGACACGCCGCTCGTGCGCAACCAGTTGGCCGACCTGGCCAGGACTCGCAACGTCTCCCTGGAACGGGTGCTGGAGGAGGTGATCTATCCGCTGGTGCCGCAACGGAAGCTGCTCTCCGTCAAGGACGTGGCCGACTATGCCCTGTTCCTGGCCAGCGACCGGGCCGGCTGCGTGACCGGCCAGGCCGTGGTGGTGGACGGCGGCTACACCGCCCAATAGCAGAACGGTCATCTCTACCGTGGAAGGGGCACGTATGGCGCTCAAGGACATTCTGGTCCACATCGACACATTCCCCCAGTGTGCCACCAGACTCGAAGTGGCCGTTGAACTGGCACAGAGGCACAATGCCCGGCTGACCGGGTTGTACGTGCTCACCCGCGCCGCCTATGCGTCGCGCAGTGCCGCCGCAGACACCCAGGCGGAGGCGGCGAAGGGCATGTTCAACGACCGGACCGCCGCGGCCGGGATAGCGGCCGAATGGGTCCGGATCGACTGGCAGGTGGTCGGTGTGAGCATCGGAGAGATCATTACCCGGCACGCCTACTATGCCGACCTGGTGGTGGTGGGCCAGACCGGAGCCGGCAAGACGGGGCGCAAGGCAGCGGACGGCATTCCCGAACGGGTCATCCTCGGATCGGGCCGTCCGGTGCTGACGATCCCCTACGCCGGCACCTTCAGCGGCATCGGGCAGCGGATCATGGTGGCCTGGAAGGCGGGAAGGGAATCCACCCGTGCACTCAACGACGCCCTGCCGCTGCTCCGGGCGGCACGCGAGGTCACGCTGGCAACCGTCGCCGAAGCAGCGGATAGCACGCCCGTGCCCGTCAGCATCTGTGACCACCTGCAACGGCACGGCGTGCCCGTACGCGCGGAAAAGGTGCTGTCCGGAAGCCTGCCTACGGCGGACACGCTCCTCAACCAGGTGGCGGAACAGGGCATCGACCTGCTGGTGACCGGTGCCTACGGTTACACGTCCAAGGGCACTCCCGAGTTGGGCGGGGTGGCGGCCCAGCTTCTGCGGAGCATGACCATTCCGGTCCTAATGTCCCACTGAGGAGCAACCGACCATGGACAAGGAACTCCTGGAGCTGGTCTTCGACAACGTCTACAACGGCATCTACATCGCCGACGGCAACGGGGTCACCATCGGGGTCAACAAGGCGTTCGAGGAAATGTCGGGGATCAGGAACGCGGAGATCGCCGGCAAGAGCATGCATGACCTGGTGGGCGAGAACAACTATTTCAGCGGATCGGCCACCCTGCTGGTGCTGGAGCGCAAGGCGCCCGCTACGGTCACCTACAACACCAACACCAACCGCAAGCTGCTGGTCAAGGGGCGGCCGCTCTTCGACGAAACAGGCGCAATCCGCTACATCATCAACACCGTCTGGGACCTGACCGTCATCACGTACAACCGCGAGATAGACCTGGATTCGGCCCGGGACTACTTCATGGGGCACGAGGACATCGTTGCCTGCAGTGAAACGATGCTGGAGGTGATCGACTATGCCCTCAAGGTGGCCAACACCGACTCCACCATCCTGATCACCGGCGAGACCGGCGTCGGCAAGAGCATCATCGCCACCATGATCCACCGGGCCAGCCCGCGCAAGAACCGCCCCATACTCAAGCTCAACTGCGCCGCCATCCCCGAATCCCTGATCGAGTCCGAACTGTTCGGCTATGAGGCGGGCTCCTTCACCGGCGCCGACCGCAGGGGCAAACAGGGGCTGTTCGAGATCGCCGACGGCGGCACGATCTTCCTGGACGAGATATCCGAACTCCCCCTCCATGTCCAGTCCAAGCTGCTGGGGGTGCTGCAGGACCGGGAGTTCGTCAAGGTCGGGGGCCACAAGCTGTGCAAGGTGAACGTGCGGATCGTGGCGGCCACCAACAAGGACCTGGGCCGCATGGTGTACGAAGGGCGCTTCCGGGAAGACCTCTATTATAGGCTGAACGTGGTGCCGCTCCACGTCCCTCCTTTGCGGGAGCGGCGCGAGGACATCCCGCCGCTGATCAAATCCTTTGTGGAGAAGTGCAACGCCAAGTACAACAGCTACAAGACCTTTGCCAACAGCCTCATCGACCTGCTCTGCACCATGCCCTGGAAAGGTAACGTCCGGGAGTTGGAGAATACCGTGGAACGGCTGATCGTCACCTCATCTGCCAACTACATCACCAATGAGCACCTCCTGCATGAGGGGCAGGTACGCAAGGTCAAGGAGACTGTCGGCCTGAAGAAGGCCCTGGCCGAGTACGAGCGGGATATCCTGCGCCAGGCACGGCAGAAATACCGCACCACCCGGGAAATAGCCCAGGCCTTGGGGATAAGCCAACCCAGCGTCGTACGCAAACTGCAACTGTACAGCCTTGAATAACCTGCGCCTCCCCTTCCCCACCAGCCATCACAGATAAATAAAATATTTTTATGCATTTAGATTACTCCAAGCACGTATGACGGCATGGCACCTCACAGGGGAACACGGCCGACAGCATTTGTTTGCCATATAATGTCGTTATATTTTTCGTTGACTTAAACGTAAACTGGAGATATGATGAAGTATACATTAACACCCACCCGGAGGAGCGACATGAACGACGTCTTTGTAGCAGAAGCCCTGCGAACCCCCTTTGGCTCATTCGGCGGCACCCTGTCCGATGTGGAGGCGCCCCAGCTGGCGGCCACGGTCATGAAGGCCATCCTGGCAAAGTCGGGGCTTGAGGCGGCGGCCGTGGACGAAGTGATCGTCGGCCAGGTTCTGTCCGGCGGCTGCGGCCAGGCCCCGGCCCGGCAGGCCATGCGGAAAGCCGGCATCCCCGACTCGACCCATGCCATGACCATCAACAAGGTCTGCGGCAGCGGCCTCAAGGCGGTCATGCTGGGAGCCGACAGCATCCGTCTCGGGGAATCGAACGTCGTGATCGCCGGGGGGATGGAAAACATGTCGCTGGCCCCCTATTTCCTGAAAAGGGCACGCAACGGCTATCGCATGGGGCACGGCGAGCTGCTCGACCTGCTGATTTACGACGGCCTGCAAGACCCCTACACCGGGCGCCACATGGGAGAGATCGGCGAGGACAGCGCGGCCCGGGGCGGCCTGACCAGGGCAGAACAGGACGAATTTGCCCTCCGCTCCTACCGCCTGGCCCAGGATGCGGTTAAAAACGGCATCCTGGCCGACGAGATCGCCCCGGTGACCAAGCAGGGCAAGAAGGGAGATGAGGTCATCAGCAGCGACGAAGAACCCTTCAAGGTGGACTTCGACCGCCTGACGCAACTCAAGCCGGTCTTCCGCAAAGACGGCACCATCACCGCCGGCAACGCCTCCACCATCAACGACGGCGCCGCCCTGCTGCTCCTGACCGACGCAGACGGCCTCCGCAAGCACGGGCTTACGGCCAAGGCCCGCATCGTGGCCTCGGCCACCGAGAGCCGCCACCCGGACAACTTCCCCGAAGCGCCCATCGGAGCGATCGAGAAGGTCTGTGCCCGCGCCGGTCTGTCCCTGAAGGACATCGACCTGTTCGAGATCAACGAGGCCTTTGCCTCGGTGGCGCTCCTGGCCATCAAAGGGCTGAACCTGCCCCTGGACAAGGTCAACGTCAACGGCGGCCCCTGCGCCATCGGCCCCCCCATCGGCGCCAGCGGCGCCCGCCTGGCGGCCACGGTGATCCGGGAACTGCACAAACGTCAGGCGCGCTA
>DATBXI010000143.1:0-14867 GCA_036514355.1 Desulfuromonadaceae bacterium | reverse complement strand
TCCAGAGAATGCCCTTGAAGGGGTCGCCCAGCATGAGGATGACTGCCAGCGCCCCGGCCAGGGTGATGATCAGGCCGGTGCGGGAGTGGGGGTCGGCCATGTCGAACGGTTCCTGATAGATGCCGGCAAAAACGCTGCCGCCGGCCATGGCGGCCGTGACGGACGACGAAAGCCCGGCGAAGAGCAGGCCCAGGGCAAAAACCACCGCCGAGACCTTGCCGAAGATCGGCTCCAGGGTGAGGGTAACCTGGGACAGGTCGGTCACGATGGTGCCGCTTTTGTAGAATACCGCAGCCGCCATGACGATCATGGCGCTGTTGATGGCCCAGCCCGTGCCCATGCCCACCAGCGTGTCCATGAACTCGTACTTGAGCTGCTTGCGGACCACGTCCGCACCCTGGACGTTCCATTGCCGGCTCTGGATGACCTCGGAGTGGAGGAAGATGTTGTGGGGCATGACCACCGCGCCCAGTACGCCCATGATGACCGGCAGCGCCCCGGATGGAAAGACCGGGATCACCCACCCCGTGAGCGTTTGGCCCCAGGAAACGTCCGCCAGCCAGAGTTCGAAGACGAACGCCAGCCCGATCACGGAGACAAACCCCATGATCCATTTTTCCAGCCGTTGGTAGTTCTTGGAGAACAGCATCCAGGCCGAAAAGGCGGCCGACATGACGGCTCCGAGCGGCAGCGGCAGCCTGGTCAGCATGTGGATGCCGATGGCCGCGCCCAGCAGCTCGGCCAGGGCGGTGGCAATGCAGGCCGCCATGGCGCTCCCCAGCATGAGGATGCGCAGCCAGGGGCGGAAGAAGCGGGATGCCGCTTCGGAGAGGCAGAGACCGGTGACGATCCCCAGGTGGGCGGCGTTGTGCTGGACAATGATCAGGATAATGGTGGAAAGGGTCACCACCCAGAGGAGTTTGTAGCCGAATTGCGAACCGGCCGCAACGTTGGTCACCCAGTTGCCCGGATCGATGAATCCCACCGTAACGAAGAAGCCGGGCCCGATATAACGGAACAGCTCGACGGATGCCAGCCGCGAAGCCTGTTTCCCGATGTGGGAAAACCAGTTCATTTGTCGTTGATGTACTGCAGGGCGTACTTCACATAGTTGTCGGCCGATCTCTTCAGCCAGGCCACTTCGTCCGGCGTCAGGTCGCGCTTGTACCTGGCCGGTGCCCCGACCCACAGGGTGTGGGGCGGTATGACGGTCCCCTCGGTGACCAGTGCCCGTGCTCCCACCAGCGCCCCTTCGCCCACAACGGCCTTGTCCATGACCATGGCCTGCATGCCTATGAAACAGCCGTTTTCAAGGGTGCAGCCGTGCAGGGTCACGCTGTGGCCGATGGTGACGTCGTCACCGATGGTCAGCGGAGCGCCGGGATCGTCGGCGTGTTTTTTGTGGGTGACGTGCAGCATGGTCAGGTCCTGGACATTGCTGCGTGCCCCTATGCGGATGAAGTTCACATCGCCTCGGGCCACGCAGTTGTACCAGATGCTGCTCTGGGGGCCGATCTCCACGTCGCCGATGACCACGGCGGTTTCGGCCACAAAGGCGCTTTCGTCGATCCGGGGGTGGTGGCCCTGGAATGGTCGAATCATGAATGCATATCCTCCTGAAACGGTTGTTTGAAAAAGGAAGTATACGCACTCCGTCCGTATTTGGCAATCAGGCTGTGGCAACGGGCTCGCAGGTGTCCGCCGGGCCGCTGGTGCCTATTAATTAGCTTGTTGCACGGCCAGATATTTGCTATGTTCTGTACCTTCGTGACTTATTAGTGAAAAGGGGATGGAAGTACATGAAATTCACCAAGATGCAGGGCGCCGGCAATGATTATGTTTACGTGAACTGTTTCGAGGAGACGGTTGCAAACCCTCAAAATGTTGCTATACAGGTATCCAACCGCAATTTCGGCATCGGCTCGGACGGACTGATCCTGATCATGCCGTCGGACAAGGCCGATGTACGTATGCGGATGTTCAACTCCGACGGCTCGGAGTCCGAGATGTGCGGCAACGGCATCCGCTGTGTCGCCAAGTATGCCTATGACCACGGCATCGTCACCAAGCGGGAGATCACCGCCGAGACAGGGGCCGGCATCCTGACCCTGCAACTGGTCCCCGGCGCCGACGGCACCATCGAGAAGGTCCGCGTCAACATGGGACCGCCGCGCCTGACCAGGGGCGAGATCCCCATGACCGGGGATGCCGGGGCAACGGTGGTTGCCGAGCCGCTCACCATCCTGGACCGTACGTTCAGCATCACCTGCGCTTCCATGGGCAACCCCCACTGCGTGATCTTCGTGGAGGACGTGGAGCAGTTCCCGGTTTCCGTCTACGGGCCGCTGATCGAGAACCATGAGCTGTTCCCCCGCCGCACCAACGTGGAGTTTGTCCAGATCATTTCCCGCACCGAGGTCCGCCAGCGCACCTGGGAGCGGGGCGCCGGCGAGACCCTGGCCTGCGGCACCGGCTCCAGCGCCGTGACGGCGGCCTGCGTCCTGAACGGCCTCACCGAAAAGCGGATCCTCAACCACCTCTCGGGCGGCGACCTGGAGATGGAGTGGGCCGAGGACGGCAATATCTACATGACCGGGCCGGCGGTCGAGGTGTTTACCGGCGAAATCAACCTGTAGGATGCCAATGCCGCGTGCCCTTACCATCATCAACGTAATCCTGGGGGTAGCCATTGTCGCCATTCTGGCGGCCATGGTCGCTGACAGGCTTTCGTTACGCCTCGGCGCGTCGCTGGCGCCGCGGGGGGGCAAAGAGGCGGCCGTTCCCGCTCCTCCTGCCCCGAGGACCGAAGATCTGGCATTTTATGCCCCGATCCTGGGCAACGGCCTGTTCGGCAAGGCGGCGCAGGGACAGCTAACGCCCATCGTGAACGCACCCGCGGCCCAGGCCGCACCGGTCACCGCGCCGACAGACCTGCTCCTGCTCGGTACTGCCCTCGGGTCATTCCGCGAGACCTTTGCCTTGGTGCGCAACAACACCAAGCAGGAGGAGCGGGTTTTCCGGCTGGGGGACATGGTGTTCGACGCCGGCCGCCTGGTCGAGGTCAAGAAGGAGCAGGCCTTCATTGAGATCAACGGTAAAAAGGTCGAGTTGCTGACCCCCATGGCGCCGCCCCCTGCGGCCGGGTCGGGATCAGCACAGCCGGCGACTGCGAACGCTGCCGTGGCCAGCACCGGCGCCGGCAGTTTCGTCATCGATCAGCGCGCCCTGAATGCGGCCCTGGACAATCCCGCCCAGGCCATGAGCGACGCCCGCCTGCTCCCCAGCCAGAAAGACGGCAAGGTCGAGGGGTTCCGCGCCTCGGAGGTGAAGCCCAGCGGGCTGTTCGCCATGATCGGCATCAAGAACGGCGATGTCCTGCAGCGGCTGAACGATTTTCCCCTGGATTCGCCCGACAAGGCACTGCAATCGTTCATCGCCCTTAAGGGACAGAGCAAGCTCAAGCTGGACTTGATCAGGGACGGCAGGCCGACAACGCTCAACTACGACATACGGTAGGGTGTTGGCGTCAAAAACCCCGATCCCCCATTTTCAAGGGGGAAAGCACGCACAAACGCAGCAACCTGGAGGCACGCTTGAAATCATACCTTGTACGTATTCTCAGCATCCTGCTGCTGGCGGGAGCCCTTTTGGGAAGCCCGGGGCTTGCCGCCACCAAGGGGGTGGTGCTTAATTTCAACGAGGTGGACATCTCCACCATGGTGAAGTTCATCAGCGACCTGACCGGGAAGAACTTTGTGCTGGACGACCGGGTAAAGGGAAAGGTCTCCATCTTCTCCCCCTCAAAGCTCTCCATGGATGAGGCATATAGCGTATTTACCTCGGTCCTGGAGTTGAAAGGGTTCACCGTGGTGCCGAGCGGCAAGGTGTTGAAGGTCATTCCCACCTCCAGTGTCAAGCAGTCGGGCTTTGCCCTGCTCCCCACCGGGGAGCGGCCGCCGGTCAACGACAGCTACATCGCCCAGGTCATCAAGCTGGAGAACATTTCGGCCCAGGAGGCACTCCCCTTCCTGCAGCCGCTGATCTCCAAGGACGGCGGCATCTCGGCCTTTGGCTCCTCCAACCTGCTGGTGGTGGATTCGGCCATCAACCTGCGCAAGATCCAGGGCATCCTGGAGATGATCGATACCGAACGGACACGGGAAGGGATCGAAGTCATCTTCCTGAAGCATGCAGCGGCCGAAAACACCGCCAAGGCCATCCAGCAATGGCTGACCGGCGGGGAGGTCAAAACCGGCCAGGCGGCAGCGGGCGGGGGGAGCATGGCGAGCGTGCTGGCCGACCAGCGCCTGAACTCACTGATCGTGTTCGGCAACCAGCACATCAAACAGGCGATCCGGGAACTGGTGGCCAAACTGGACGTGCCGCCGCCCGAGGCCAGCAGCAAGGTCAACGTGTATTATCTGGAGAACGCCGACGCCACCGAGATGGCCAAGGTGCTGGACGGCGTGGTGAAGGGGATCAGCGCCGCGGCGACCGCACCGGGCGCCGCGGCCGGGGCGCCCCAGACCTCACCGTTCGAGAGCGGCAAGGTGACCATCACCCCGGACAAGGCCACCAACTCGCTGGTGATCATGGCATCTGCCGCGGACTACGCCAACCTGCTCCAGGTGATCAAGAAGCTGGACCGGCGCAGCAAGCAGGTGTTCGTGCAGGTGATTATCGCCGAGGTCTCCCTGGACAAGTCACGGAATCTGGGTGTTCAGGCGGGTGTGATTGCAGCGGGGGTACTCGGCAAATATCTGCAGGGCGCCACCCTGTATGACCCCTATGGCGCCTTCAACCAGCTTCTCAGTTCGTCCATCACGACACCGGCTGGCGGTACGGCAACCAGCAACACAGGCACTTCCAGCCTGGGGAGTCTTCTTGCTAATCAACTCCCCGGCAAGCCGGTCACAGGCGTGGCGCTGCTCCAGGCGCTGGACACCAACGGCCTGGTGAACGTGCTCTCCACCCCCAACATCCTGACCTCGGACAACAAGGAGGCCGAGATCACCGTGGGCGAGAACGTCCCCTTCCAATCGTCGTCAACCCTGAGCACCACCGGCACCACCCAGTCCATTGATCGCAAGGACATCGGCATCAACCTGAAGATCAAGCCCCAGACCAGTGAGGGTGATTACATCCGTCTCGATATCAACCAGGAAATTTCGGCGGTGGCGCCCAGCAAGGGGCAGGCCGTCGACTTGGTCACCACGAAGCGCGCCGCCAAGACCAGCGTGGTCGTGAAGGACAAGGAGACCGTGGTGATCGGCGGCCTGATCCAGGACCAGGAGAACGACACGGTCAGCAAGGTGCCCATCCTGGGGGATATCCCCGGCCTGGGATGGCTGTTCAAAACCACGAACAAGACGCGTTCCAAGACCAACCTGATGATCCTGCTCACTCCGCACATCGTCAAGGATAACGAGCAGCTGATCGGCATCACCGATGAGCAGCGAACCAACTTCGGCAAGACGTCCACCGACGTGAAGCCGATAGACGTGCAAAAAGAGCTGGGCGGCAAATGAGCGCCACGGTGACACCGGAAGAGCTGGAAGCCACCGCGAAACGCCTGGGCATCGCCTGCCAGGCCGAGATCAGCGTGGATGCGGTGGATCCGGCACTGCTTTCCAGTGTGCCGCTGGCCTTTGCCCGTACCCATACGATCCTTCCCCTCCGGGAACAGGACGGCACCATCCGGGTGGCCATTGCCGCCCCGGCCGCCCTGCTGGTCCTGGACGAACTGCGCCTGCTGTTCGGGCGGTCGGTGGAGGCGGTGCTGGTCCCGACCGCGGTCCTGGTGGACGCCATCAACCACATCTATGCCAGTGTGTCGGGCACGGCCCGCGAGGTGCTGCAGGAGTTGGAGGGGGAGGACCTCTCCACGGTGGCCACCGAGTTCAGCGACCCCCAGGACCTGCTGGAGTTGGGGGACGAGGCCCCGGTCATCCGCCTGCTCAACTCGATCCTGTCCGAAGCGGTCAAGGAACGGGTCAGCGACATCCATGTCGAACCCTACGAACGCGACCTGATGGTGCGTTTCCGCATCGACGGCATCCTCTACGAAAAGCTTTCCCCCCCGAAAATCATCCAGGACGCATTGATCTCCCGCGTCAAGATCATGGCCGGGCTCAACATCGCCGAGAAGCGCCTCCCCCAGGACGGCCGCATCAGGGTCATCGTGGCCGGCCGGGACGTTGACATCCGCGTCTCCACCATACCCACCTTCTACGGCGAGCGGGCCGTGCTGCGTCTCCTGGACAAGAAAAAGGGGGTCCTCTCCATGGAGGACATCGGCCTGGGGAGCGAAGGGGTGGCGATCATGGAGCGGATGCTCAGCCGCAGCAACGGCATCATCCTGGTGACCGGCCCCACCGGCAGCGGCAAGTCCACCACGCTGTACGCGGCGCTGAACCGCCTCAATTCCAGCGAGAAGAACATCATCACCATCGAGGACCCGATCGAGTACCAGATCAAGGGCATCGGCCAAATCCAGGTCAACGCCAAGATCGACCTGACCTTTGCCGCCGGGCTGCGCTCGATCCTGCGCCAGGACCCGGACATCATCATGGTGGGGGAGATCCGCGACGCCGAAACGGCCGAGATCGCCATCCAGGCCAGTTTGACCGGGCACCTGGTGCTCTCCACTCTGCACACCAACGATGCGGCCACGGCGGTGACGCGCCTGGTGGACATGGGGATCGAACCGTTCATGATCGCCTCGTCCCTGGCGGCGGTCATGGCCCAGCGCCTGGTCCGGGTGATCTGCCCCCATTGCCGCGAAGAGTACCGTCCCGTCGCCGATCAGTACGCCGGCGTGGTGCTGCCGGAGCGGCTGTTCCGCGGTCGGGGCTGCGACCGCTGTTTCGGTCTGGGGACCATGGGGCGTACCGCCATCTACGAGATCATGCCGGTGGATCAGGAGCTCTGCTCCATGATCATCCGCCGTTGCCATGCCGGCGAGATCAAGGAATACGCCGTTTCCCGCGGCATGAAAACCTTGCGGGACGACGGCATGGCCCGGGCTGCCGCGGGTATCACCACCATCGAAGAGGTGCTGCGCGTGACCCAGGACGACGATTATGCCGACGTTCCGGTATAAGGCCTACAGCGCCGCCGGCGCCGCGGTTGCCGGCAGTATCGAGGCCGACTCCGAGCGCCAGGCCCTGGCGCAGCTGAAGGCCAAGGGGCTCCTCCCCCGCGAGGTACAGGAGGCAGGAGCGGCGGAAAGCGCCGCCAAACCGTTCGCTTTCCAACGGGGCGTGTCGACCGCCGATCTTTCCCTGTTCACCCGCCGTCTGGCCACCCTGGTGGCCTCGTTCGTGCCGCTGTTCGAGGCCATGGGCTCGCTCTACGAACAGGAGGAAAACGGGCAGCTCCGGCAGGTCCTGGCCCGGGTGCGCGATCGCATCGCCGAAGGCGCCTCCCTCTCCCGGGCCCTGGCGGCGGAGCCGAAGACCTTCAATGAAAGCTATGTCAGCATGGTGTCGGCCGGCGAGGCCGGCGGTGCGCTGGATGCGGTCCTGGAGCGACTGGCCGACTTCCTGGAGGAACAGGAACAGGTGCGCGGCCGCGTGGCATCCGCCATGGCATATCCCATACTGATGATGCTGGTGGGGACGGGCGTCATGCTGTTCCTGCTGACCGTGGTCATCCCCAAGATCGTGGTGATCTTCGAGAACAGCAAAGCCACCCTGCCGCTGATCACGATCATCCTGATCAAGCTCAGCCATTTCCTGCAGGTGTGGTGGTGGATTCCCACCGGCCTCGCCATCGCCTCCGTACCGCTCTACCGTAACGCCATGAAACGGGATGCCTTCCGCATGCGGCGGGACGCGTTCCTCCTGAAACTGCCCCTGGCGGGTGGTATGCTGCAACGGCTCATCCTGTCTCGTTTTGCCCGCGTACTGGGGCTTCTGCTCTCCAGCGGGGTCCCGATCATCCGCGCCCTGGACATCACCTCGGAGGTGTTGGTCAACCGGGTCTACCGCGCATTTCTGCGAAGCGTGATGGAGGAGGTGGCCCAGGGGGGCAGCCTGTCCGGGAGCCTGCGCAAAAGCCCGCTCTTTCCGCCGCTCCTGGTGCACCTGGCCGGCGTGGGGGAAAAGGGGGGCACCCTGGAGGAAATGCTGCTCAAGGCGGGCGTCGCCTACGAGCGGGAGTTCAGTACCCGCCTGACCCGTTTGATGGGACTGCTGGAACCGTTGCTGGTGCTGGGGATGGGGTTGGGGGTCGGCATCGTGGTCATGGCGGTGCTATTGCCCATCTTTGAAATGAACCAGTTGATCAAGTAGGCTGATGCCAGCCAACTACAGAGCCCGCGGAATGCAGCGGCACATGACACAGGATCCCGCTCCCTCCTTTTAACCCGCTGCCGCCGTTTATTCCGTGCCTTCGGCGTCCCGACACGCCAGATTCGGGAGTCCCCATGGATTTTTCCAAGATGCTGCACAAATTCACGGTGGTCCCCTCGCTGACCGAGGACCTGGCCCCGCTCCAGCGGATCGCCTACAACCTGTGGTGGTCATGGGAACCCGACGCCATCAGCCTCTTCCGCCGCCTGGACCCGGACCTGTGGCAGTCCACCCGCCACAACCCGGTGGAGATGCTGGGCATCCTCCAGCAGACGACCCTGGAAAGCCTCAAGGGTGACGAGGGGTTCATGGCCCACCTGCGGATGGTGGACGAGAAGCTGACCGAGTACCTCCAGGAGCGGACCTGGTTCCAGAAGACATACAACGGCAACCAGACGATGCGGGTGGCCTATTTCTCCATGGAGTTCGGCCTGCACGAGTCGCTTCCCATCTACTCCGGCGGCCTGGGCATCCTGGCCGGCGACCATCTCAAATCCGCCAGCGACCTGGGACTGCCGCTGGCGGGGGTGGGGCTGCTCTACCGCCAGGGCTATTTCCGCCAGTACCTGAACAATGAGGGGTGGCAGCAGGAATACTACCCGGAGAACGATTTCTACAACCTGCCGCTGGTCCTGGAACGGGATGCGAACGGCGCCCCGCTGGCCATTGAGCTGGAATTCGGCACGCGCAGGTTCAGCGTCCATATCTGGCGGGTCCAGGTGGGGCGCGTGCCGCTCTACCTCCTGGATACCAACCTGGAGGAGAACCGGCCCGAGGATCGTCTGATTACCGCCCAGCTCTACGGTGGAGACCAGGAGATGCGCATCCTGCAGGAGATCCTGCTGGGGATCGGCGGCATCCGGGCCTTGCGGGCCCTGGGCATCGTCCCCAATGTCTGCCACATGAACGAGGGGCACGCCGCCTTCCTGGCCCTGGAGCGGATCCGCCTGCTCATGGAGAAGCGGGGCGTCGGGTTCAACGAGGCGTCGGAGATCGTCCGCGCCGGCAACGTCTTTACCACCCACACCCCGGTGGAGGCCGGCATCGACCATTTCCCGGCCGACCTCCTGGACAAGTACTTCAGTCGCTACTGCAAGGCCCTCGGCCTGGCCCGGGAGGAGTTTCTCGGTCTGGGAAGACAGAATCCGCGGAACAGCCAGGAGACCTTTTGCATGGCGGTGCTGGCGTTGAAGCTGGCGGGCCATGCCAACGGCGTCAGCCAGCTGCACGGCGAAGTGTCCCGCAGTATGTGGCGGAACGTCTGGCCCGAATTGCCCGAGGAACAGGTCCCCCTGACCTCCATCACCAACGGGGTTCACACCCGCACCTGGATCTCCAACCACATGGCCAGCCTGCTGGTGCGGTACCTGGGGACCCGTTGGCTGGACGACCCGACGAATCACAACGTCTGGCGGCGCATCGCCAAGATTCCGGATGCCGAACTGTGGCGCACCCGGCAGAGTTGCCGCGAAAAGCTGGTGGACTTTGCGCGCAAGCGCCTCAAGGAGCAGCTGATCAAGGTGGGGGCCACCACCAAGGAGATCGCCACGGCCGAAGAGGTGCTCGACCCGGAGGTGCTGACCATCGGCTTTGCCCGGCGCTTTGCCACCTACAAGCGCGGCACCCTGCTGCTGCGCGACCTGGATCGGCTCTCTCGCCTCCTCAACAACCCGGACATGCCGGTGCAGATCATCTTTGCCGGCAAGGCCCATCCCCAGGATCAGCAGGGCAAGGAACTGATCCGCCAGATCGTGCAGGTTTCCCACGAGGAGCGCTTCCGCCATCGCATCGTGTTCATAGAGGACTATGACATGGAGGTGGCCCGCCACCTGGTACAGGGGGTGGATGTGTGGCTCAACACGCCGCTCAGGCCCATGGAGGCGAGCGGTACCAGCGGCATGAAGGTGGCCTTCAACGGCGGTCTCAACATGAGCGTCCTGGACGGCTGGTGGTGCGAGGGATATCAGCGCAACAACGGCTGGGCCATCGGCAAGGGAGAGGTGTACGAGGACACCGAATACCAGAACCAGGTGGAGAGCCGCGCCACCTACGACCTGCTGGAGAAGGAGATCATACCGCACTATTACGAGCGGGGCAGTGACAACGTGCCGCGGGCCTGGGTCGCCACCATGAAGGCCTCCATGCAGAGCCTCTGTCCGGTGTTTTCCACCGATCGCATGGTGGAGGAATACGCCGATCGTTCGTACCTCCCCTCCCATGCTCAGTGGAAACAGCTGGTGAAGGATGACATGGCCCTGGCCCTAGATGTGACGCGCTGGAAGGAACGCATCTTCAAGGCCTGGCCCCAGGTCAGGATCGAACAGGCCCTGGCCGAGACACCCGATCCGGTGGCCGTGGGGAGCAGCATCCAGATTTCGGCGCGGGTGGTCCTGGGTGACATCGGCGTGCACGAGGTGGCCGTGGAGGGGTACTTCGGCGTGCTGGACTCCACCGGCAACATCCAGGGGGGGGAGACCATCTCCCTCGACCATGCCGAGGATCTGGGAAACGGCGGCCACCTGTTCGCCGGCCGGATCGAGTGCCGGTTCTGCGGCCGGCACGGCTTCATGCTCCGGGTCATGCCGCGGCACACGGTGCTGGGAAACATCTACGAGCCGGGTTATCTGATCTGGGGGTAGGTGGGGCGTACAAATTCATATCGTTGGACCATTCCATACCTCATTGTATTTCAGTATGACCTTGTGCAATAATCACCCATGGCCATAACCGCTGACATCCAGCAACAAGTTTACGACCTCCTTTCGCGAACCTCCAACCTCTCATTTGCAACGACGGATCAGGACGCGGGCACACAGATCGGTCTCACCCCGGGGCAGCGGGTAACGGCCGAAGTGCTGGCGACGTTTCCCAACAACCGGGTCCAGGTACAGGTCGGTCCGGATCGCTTCAATCTCGACCTGCCCATGGCGGTACGGCAGGGGCAGATGCTGGAGATGACCTTCATCTCCGAAGACCCCCGTTCGACCTTTGCCATTGCCCGCCAGGGAGGGATGACGCCGCCGGTCAGCCTGTCGGACGCCTCCCGCCTGCTGGGCCTGCTGGTGGGCAGCGAACAGATCGTGGATCCCAAGCTGCGCTCATCGCTGCAGAGCATCGGTGACATGCTGCGGCGCTCCTCGGGCGAGGCCGGCGTGCTGGCCAACCTGATGGACGAGGCGCTGACCTACGGCAGCACCCTGCCGGAAGCGGTCAAGGGACCGCCCGCGGCCCCCGAGGAGTTCCTGCTGGATCGAGAAACCGGGTCGCCTTTCCAGCAGAACGCGGCCGGCCTGACCTCCGAACAGTCCCGTCTGGCGGCATTCGAATCCAACGCAACCCAGGTCCTCCAGAACATTGCCCGCAGTTCCCGCTTTATCCTGATCGAGGCGGCCAGCCAGCCGGTGGTGCCGCTGCCGCTCATACCGGGTGAAGAGGTGGAAGCCGCGGTGCAGGGTACCCTGCCCGGCAACAGGGTCTTCGTGCAGGTGGCGGGCAGTGCCCTCGAACTGGTGCTCCCCGGGGCGGTCCAGGCCGGCGAGACCCTGCGGCTGACCTATATCTCATCCCAGCCCAAGCCGTTGTTCGCCCTGCCGCGCGGCGGCGAGGCGACTCCCAGCGTCCTGAGCGACGCGGGGCGCTGGTTGAGTGTCATGGAGCATAGCGAAGGTGGGGTGTCGAACCCGCAGCTGTACGTGCTGGAACGGTTGAACTCCGTGCTGAAGAGCCTGCCGCCGGACTCTCCCGCCTTCACTGTCATACGGGACGAGGCTTTCACCTATCAGTCCATCATGGGGGGGCGTCTGCCCCGGATGGGGAATGTGGCAGACGGGCAGGAGCTCATCGAGACCGGCACTCCGGTTGGTGCCCCGTTCCCGGATGAGGCCGGCGATACCCAGGCGGTCAGTCGCCAATATGGGGGCCTTGCCGGTGCCGCGGCCCTGCAGGCCCAGCAGGCCATGCTCCGGCCGGGCAACGGGATCACGCTCAACGACGACATGGCCAAGCTGCTGCAGGCGCTCATCAAGGGTAATCGCCTGGCGCTCCTGGAGGCCCTCAATCAACAGTCCGCGCCCATGGGGCTTGCGCCGGGCCAGCAGCTCAAGGGAGAGGTCATGGCCCTGCTCGGCGGTGGGCGGTTCCTGGTGAGCGTGGCCGGCTACGCCCTGGAACTGAACATGCCCAAGGGGACGCAACGGGGGGACATGGTCAACCTGTTCTTCGTCACCGACGAGCCGACACCGACCTTTTTGATGGCCCGCTTCGGCCGGCCCGAGGACTCCCGGGTAAGCAGCACCGGCCGCTGGCTGAGCGGTTTTCTCGGCGCAACGGCGGAGCAGGCGACGGCGCAGGCGACCCTGGGCATCATGCGGGTTCTGCTTGACGAACCGCCGGCCGATGCCGGCCAGGTGGGACGCATGCTCCAGCAGGGACTGCGGGAGAGCGGTCTGTTCTACGAGTCTCACCTGGCCCGCTGGTTCGGCGGCGACTACCCCCTGGAAGATATCCTGAAGGAACCCCAGGGGCGCCTGTCACACCTCGCCCTGCCCACGGCCGCCCGCTCCGGTGCGCTCGCGACGGATGAGCTGGTGCGTGCCAGCATGAAGACCGGCTCCATGGAGGTGATGGAAGGGGTGCTCAAGCGGTTGGGCACCACGTCGGCCCACGAGGGGATTGCCGACCAGCGCGCCCTGCCCATGGTGCGGGAGCAACTGGATACGCTGCAATCGGGGCAGATCGTCTTTCGCGGCGAACTCTGTCCGGGACAGCAGATGGAGTGGCGGGTAAGCGAGCGGGAGTCGCGGCGAACGGGGGGGCAGTCCGGAGAACGTACCTGGGACACGGAGCTGCAGCTCGATTTGCCCCGGCTGGGTAGCGTCACGGCCCTCCTGAAGCTGGACGGCAACCGGGTCACTGTTTCCCTTGTTGCCGGCCAGGCGGACACGGCTGCGGAGCTGGACAACGCCCGACCCGCACTCGTCGAGCAGTTGCAGGCTGCCGGACTCAATCCGGCAGAGATAGGCATACGCCATGAAACGCCGTGAGGATGCGGAGCGTAAGGCCGCAGCCCTTTCCTACAAGCAGGGATACTATGCCCCGGTTGTGATGGCCAAGGGCAAGGGGGTCGTGGCCGAGGCGATTATCGCCTGTGCCCGGGAGGCGGGGGTGTATGTCCACGAATCCCCCGAGTTGGTGAAGCTGTTGATGCAGGTGGACACGGATCAGTTCATTCCACCCGAACTCTACCGGGCCGTGGCGGAGGTCCTGGTGTGGTTGTACTGGTTGGAACGGCAGGAATAAACACTACGGCGGAGGATCGATGCAGATCAAGTTCGGAACCGACGGCTGGCGGGGCGTGATTGCCCGGGATTTTACCTTTGACAACCTTTCCCTGGTGGCCCAGGCCACCATGGATTATCTCAACCGGGAGGGGCTGGGGCAGAAAGGGCTGGTGATCGGCCATGATCGCCGCTTCCTTTCCCGCGACTTTGCCCGGCGGGTGGCAGAGGTCGCGGCCGGCAACGGCATACAGGTGCTCCTGGCGGACGATTATGCCCCTACCCCGGCGATTTCCTGGGCCGTGCGGGAGAAGGATGCAGGAGCGGGAGTGATGATCACGGCCAGCCACAACCCGCCGGAATACAACGGGTTCAAGCTCAAGGAGGCATTTGGCGGCTCCGCCCGGCCCGCCACCACCCGGGTGTTGGAAGAGATAGTGGCCTTCAATGCCTCCCATGACCGCCGCGTGGTAAGTCGCCCGTTCGACGAGGCGGAACGCAAAGGGCTGATCGAGCCGCTCGACCCCTGCGAGGGGTATTTCCGTCAGATCGGTCATTATATTGACCTTGATCTGATTGCGCGCTCCGGCATCGCGGCCGTGGTCGATCCGATGTACGGTGCAGGCGCTGGTTTCATCCCGCGCTTGCTGCGCGGTGTCGATGAAATCCACAACGAGTGGAACCCATCCTTCGGCGGTCGTCCGCCCGAGCCGATCGGCGAACATCTCGGTGCACTCGCCGGCCTGCTCAAACGCGGCAAATATCGTGTCGGCCTGGCCTTGGACGGCGATGCCGACCGGATCGGCGCCATCGATGAAACCGGCGAATTTTTTTCCTCCCATTGCATATTTACCGTTATTCTGCGCCACCTGATCGAACACAAGAAATTGAGCGGCAGCGTGGTCAAGACCGTGTCCACCACCCGCATGGTGGACCTGCTGGCACAGAAGTACGACCTGCCGCTTTTCGAGACGCCGATCGGCTTCAAACATATCTGCGAACTGATGCTCACCGAGGATGTCCTCATGGGGGGTGAGGAGTCGGGCGGCCTCGGCGTAAAGGGCCATATTCCCGAGCGGGACGGCATCCTGTTGGGGTTGTTGCTGCTGGAGGCGATGGCGGTGAACGGCAAGGGACTGCGGCACCTGCTGGAGGAGACCATGAACGAGATCGGCCGCTTCTTCTATCGCCGCATCGATTGCCGTATCGCGGACGCCGACAAGGAGCGGCTTGTAGA
>DATBXI010000142.1:0-5728 GCA_036514355.1 Desulfuromonadaceae bacterium | reverse complement strand
GTCGATACCAGCGTCGGCGTCGGCGAGACAAAGACCTCCCCCGGTTTGAGATAGACGTTGGCCAGCCGGGAATCCGCGAGATGTTTCATTGCTTGCGGTACACGGTGGATGCAACCGAGGTCAGGGGCACATCAAGGCCGTTCAGGGTCTCGGAATGTCCCAGGAACAGGAAGCCGCCGGGGACGAGCTGCTTCCAGAACCTGTTCAGCAGGCGTTCCTGGGTCGGCTTGTCAAAGTAGATGATCACGTTGCGACAAAAGATGACGTCCATCTGCTCAGGCATGGAGAAATCCTCCATGAAGTTCAGCCGCCGGAACTGGACCATGGAGCGGAGTTGGGGAACAATGCGCACCAACCCCTTGCTCCTGTCCCTGCTCTTCAGGAGATACTTCTTCTTCAGGTGCAGGGGAATGGGATCTACGCGATCTTCCGTATAAATGGCGTTACGCGATTTGGCGAGCACCACCGTGGAGATGTCCGACGCCAGGATGGACGAGCGGAATCCGGGGTTGGCCTCGCCAAACTCCGCCAGCACCATGGCCAGGGTATAGGGTTCCTCTCCGGTGGAGCAGCCGGCGCTCCAGACCTTGAAAGGCGATCGGAAACCGGCTTCGCGGTCATCGATCAGCGCGGGAAGGGCGGTTTTCACCAGATACTCGAAATGGGCCGGTTCTCGGAAGAAATCGGTCTTGTTGGTCGTGACCACATCGATCAGGTGGACCAGTTCGTCACGCTGGCCGTCGGCACTGAACACGAAGTCCGCATATGCCTCGAACGTCCCTATCCCGAGGGCCTTGAGGCGTTTCTGCAGGCGAGCCTCCAGCATCGTTTTCTTAGCCGGCGGCATCTTGATGCCGACCGCATCGTAGATGAAGGCGCTGAGACGGTTGAACTCTCTGTCCTTGAGGATCGCCGGAATGCCCGGGGCATGTGGTGAACCCGTACGGTTCGGCATCACTTCATTCCCCTGTGAAAGGCCTGAATCATGACCCGAGGGTCTCGCCGGCGGCTGCCAGCGCCGCCATCAGACTCTCTAATTCGTCCCGCAGACGCGGTATCCAGGCTTGACACTCTCCGGGCCGGGACGCGCGGGCGCCATGCTGAATGATGCCGGCAAGCTCCGCGAGACGCCGTGCGCCGATGTTGGCGGCCATTCCCTTCAGGTTGTGGGCATGCTGTTCCGCCCGGGCGGCATCCGCCCCATCGAGCGCGCTGATGAGTTCACGCATAACCTCCGGCGCGCTCTCCGCGAACATGCCCACTATTTCCCGGTAGAGCCCCAGATCGCCCCCCAGGTTGTCGAGACTGCCCCGCACATCGAGCAACGAATGTTCACCGCCAGCCTCCGGGCCACGGGCACCGCTTCCGGCCAACCCGGCGAACAGCAGCTTCAGATCCGCGTTCGACACCGGCTTGGCCAGGTAACCGTTCATGCCGACACGTTTGCACTTGTCCAGGATCGCCCGGAGCGAATAGGAGGTGAGGGCAATAACGGGGGTCTGTCCGGTTCCGCCCCGGCGCTCCTGCTCCCTGATCCGCGTGGTGACCTCAAACCCGTCCATGTCCGGCATGAGGATATCCAGTATGACGACGTCGTAGCGCCCCTCCTCGAACCGCCCCACGGCTTCGAGGCCGTTGACGGCACACACCACCTCCATGCCCTGCTGTTCGAGCAGCCGGCGGATGGTGGTCTGGGCGATCACATTGTCCTCCGCCAGCAGAACCCGCGCCGTTGCGGGCGCCGTTCCCGGAGCACTCGCGGGCCGAAGGGGGGCCGGTATCGCCCAGAGCCATACCCGCTCGGCATCCTTCCGGAACGCCGGTACGCCCTGCCCTTTAGCGTGGGTGCTTTCATCTGCTACCGGCATGAAGCGACCTCCGTCATCCCAACCCTTCCTCTCCCGTCAGTACGCCCCGGGGAAACGGGATTAGCCATCTGCACCATGGGAACATCTCTCCCTTGTTGTTCAGTCAGTGCCCTGCTGTTGTCCCTGCACGGTTTCCAGTTCGTCGTTGGTAAATACCTTGTCGATATCCAGGATCATGATGAAGCGATTGTCCAGCTTGCCCATGCCTTTGATGAAATCGGTGTTCAAGTGGGTGCCGATGTGCGGGGCGGCCTCAATCTGCCCCGGCTCCATCTCCACCACCTCCTGCACCGAGTCCGCCAGGGCACCGAGGATGATGGTCTCATCCTCCATGCACACCTCCACCACTATGATGCAGGTGTTGACCGTGCGCTCCGTGACGGACATGCCGAATTTGAGCCGCAGGTCGACCACCGGGACCACGCTGCCCCGCAGGTTGATGACGCCCCGCATGAATGCGGGCGTCTGGGGGACCTTGGTGATGCCGGTGTATTCCAATATCTCGCGCACCTTGGCCACATCCAGGGCGAACACCTCATCGCCGAGTTTGAAGGTCAGGTATTGCACGGTTTCCGTCATATCCGTAACGCTCATGCGCAGTTCCTCCTCTCAGGCAAGGGGCCACGGGGCAGGCGCACTCCCACCGTCCCGCGCCGCAGACCCAGCGGTTAAAATTTCTCGAACTCGTCGTCCAGATGATCGTGACCGGCATCGGTCATGTCGAGGTTGACCCCACCCGATTTTCTCGCCACTTTGGCCGGGGCTTGGCCGAGGTGGGCGATCTGGACCTGTTTGCGCACGGTACGGGCGCTCCGCTGGGGGCTTCGCGCCTGGCTGCCGTCGATACGGAAAAAGCTGATGGAGTCCTTGAGCTGCTCGGCCTGACCGGAAAGTTCCTCCGACGTCGAGGCCATCTCCTCGGATGCAGAGGCGTTCTGCTGGATCACCATGTCCAACTGCTGGATCGCCTTGTTGATCTGCTCGGCGCCCGCGTCCTGCTCACGGCTGGAGGCGCTGATCTCCCCCGCGGCGGCCTGGCTCCGCTCGGCCAGTTTTCTCACCTCGGAGGCCACCACCGCAAACCCTTTGCCGTGTTCACCGGCACGGGCCGCCTCGATGGCAGCGTTCAGCGCCAGCAGGTTGGTCTGACGGGCGATCTCCTCGATGATCGAGATCTTGGTGGCGATCTCCTTCATGGCGGAAACCGTCTCGCTGACCGCCTTGCCCCCGTCACGGGCGTCGGCGGCGCTCTTGACGGCGATCTTCTCGGTCTGGGCGGCGTTGTCCGAATTCTGCTTGATGCTGGAGGTCATCTCCTCCATGGAGCTGGAGATCTCCTCGGCGGAGGCTGCCTGCTCCGTGGCCCCCTGGGAAAGCTGCTGGGCCGTAGCGGACAGTTCCTGGCTGCCGCTGGCCACGTTGTCAGCCGCGCCGATCACATCGCCCACAACGTGCTTGAGCTTATCCACCATGTTGGCGATCGCCGTCATCATCTGGCCGGTCTCGTCAGTGCTCCGGGCCTCGACCGTTATGGTCAGATCGCCGTTGGCAAGGCTGTTGGCGACCCCCACCGCCTCGGTAATGGGCGTAACGATCCCCCGGGTAATGATGAATGCCGCTATGATCGAAAACAGTATCGCCACACCGCCGATGATAAACATCATCATACGCGCCGCATCATACGCCTTGACCGCCTGGTCGTAACGCTCCTGGTTGCGGGCCTTGTTATGCCCGCTCAAGTCGTCGATAAGGCCCAGCCACTTGCGAACGGCCGGACGGGCGTCCCTGTTCATCAGAGCAATCGCCTCGGCATCCTTGCCGGCCAAGGCCAGCTCCGAGACCTTGTTGTTAAGGCCGCGGGCCATTTCCTGGGACTCGGTGATCTTGGCAATGAGTTCCTGCGCCTTGGCATCGTCCTTGGTCGTCATCTCCTGATTCTTCTTGAATTCTTCGTTGTACTTGTTTCTGATTTCCCCGATACGCTTGACCATCTCCTGCTTTTTTTCCGCACTGGTTTCCAGCAGGATATTGCGCAGGGCGATGGACACTTCAGCGACATTTGCCCTCATATCCTCTGCGAGTTCGATCCTGACATTGTTGATCTTGACGATCCGCTCCAGCTTTTCCTGTATCTTCTGCATGTTGGAAATGCCGGTCCAAACCAGCGCAACCATCAGCAGCAGTACGACACCAAACGTCACCCCCAGACGATTTCCGATCTTCATGTTCTTGAGCATACATCCTCCCTTTCGTCATGATATTCAATCGGTCCTGCAATATCACATCGCACTCCTCACTTCACCCATTCATTCCATCTCCAGCGTCTCCGCGGCCTGGAGCAGGAGCCCCATGTCGAGGATCAGGGCCACGGTGCCGTCACCCAGGATGGTCGCGCCCGAAATGCCCTTGACGTCCCGGTACATCCGGCCCAGGGACTTGATCACGGTCTGGTGCTCGCCCACGACGCTGTCCACCACGAATCCCACCTTGGCGCCGTTGATCCGGGTGATGACGATCTGCTCGATATCCGGGCGGGGACAGTGGATCTCGAATTGCTCACGCAGCGGGATGTACGGCACAATGGCGCCGCGCACGTTGGCCAGGTTGCGGCCGTGGGTGTTCCTCACATCCTCCCGCGTGAGCTCGACGCACTCCTCCACCATGGCCAGCGGCATGAGAAAGAAATCCGGGCCGATGCGCACCAGCAGACATTCGACGATGGCCAGGGTCAGCGGTATCTTCAGGGTGATGGTGCTCCCCTGCCCCCTGACGCTGGCAATGTCGATGGTGCCGCGCAAGGCCTCGATGGCCTTCTTGACCACGTCCATCCCCACCCCGCGTCCCGAGACGCTGGTGACCTTGGCTGCCGTGGAAAATCCGGGGCAGAAGATCAGGCTGAAGATCTCCTTGTCCGTCAGTTCGGCGTTCTCCGATATCAGACCCCGCTCCACGGCCTTGGCCCGGATGGCATCCCGGTCCAGGCCGGCCCCGTCGTCACGAATGGTCAACAGCACGCTGTCGCCGGAATGGACTGCGGCCAGGTGCACCGTGCCCTGCTCCTGCTTTCCGGCGGCGGCGCGGACATCGGGCATTTCAATGCCGTGATCGATGCTGTTGCGGATCAGGTGCACCAGGGGATCGTTCAGCCGCTCGATGACCGTCTTGTCCAGTTCGGTCTCTGCCCCCTCGGTCACCATCTCGATTTCCTTGCCCAGTTCCTGGGAGAGGTCGCGCACCAGGCGCTTGAACTTGCTGAAGGTGGAGCCGATGGGGAGCATGCGGATGGTGAGGGTGGTGTCGCGCAGTTCATTGGTCAGGCGTTCCACCTCCTCGGCAATGGAGACGATCGCGGGGATTTTGTGCTGGGCCGCGGTCTGGGTGAGATTGGCCTGGACCGTCACCATCTCGCCCACCAGGTTCACCAGCAGGTCGAGTTTTTCCGCCGGCACGCGGATGCTGGACGTCGCATCCTGGCTGGCCCGCTCCTGGCGTACGCCCTTGACGTGCTGCTGCTCCACCAGGGCCGACCGGACAGTCGCAGGGGTTACGGCACCGGCAGCCACCGCCAGCTCGCCGAACCTCTTCTGGAGTCCGAGGATGTTCTGCATCTCCACGGCACTCAGGTCCCCCCGCTCAACCAGGATATCGCCCAGCCGCTTATAGTCCGGGTCCTGGTCGGACTGGCCGCCGTCGTCCACCAGATCGATCTTCAGGTCGCACTCGTCCTCCACGAAGATAAAGACATCCTTGATGGCGTCGAGCCCGTGCGAGGTGGTCAGGATGATATCCCAGTAGATGTAGCACTGTTCGGGGGTCAGGTCGTGCAGGAGCGGGGTGGCGTCCGTGTGCGCCACCACGTG
>DATBXI010000141.1:0-5135 GCA_036514355.1 Desulfuromonadaceae bacterium | reverse complement strand
CACGGCCGAGGCCATTATCAAGGGACTCCTGGACGGTGGCGTTCCGGCCGGCGCCATCATGGTGGCGGAACCGGTGCCGTTGCGCCGGGACTTCCTGTCAGCGGAATATTCGGCCGAGGTCACCGACGACAACCTGGACGTGACGCGCCAGGCCGACATCATCATCCTGGCCGTCAAACCCCAGGTGGCGGCCAGCGTCCTGACCGGCCTGGAGCCGGCCATCACCCCGGACAAGCTGGTCATCTCCATCATGGCCGGCATTTCCACCGGCTTTATCGAAGAGGCCCTGACCAACGGCGTGCGGGTGGTGCGCTGCATGCCCAACACCCCGGCCCTGATCCAGGCCGCCGCCACTGCACTCTGCGCCGGCCGGAAAGCCACTGGCCAGGACCTGGAGGTCGCCGCCGGGATCTTCTCCCGTGTCGGTGCGGTGGTCACCGTGCCGGAGAAGCAGATGGACGCCGTGACCGGACTGTCCGGCAGCGGGCCGGCCTATGTCTTCGCCTTTATCGAGGCCCTGGCCGATGCAGGGGTAAAGAACGGCTTACCGCGGGACACGGCCGCGAGCCTGGCGGTGCAGACCGTGCTGGGCGCTGCGCGTATGGCCGCCGAAACCGGCGAGCATCCGGCATTGTTGCGAGAGCGGGTCACCTCGCCCGGCGGCACGACCATCGCCGCCCTGCACACCTTGGAAAACGGCCGTTTCCGCGGGCTGATCATGGATGCCGTGGATGCCGCCAGTCACCGGTCCAGGGAGTTGGCCGGGAAATAGCTCTCCTTCTCTGACGATTGTGAATCCTGGCGAGAGTCACGTATGAACCGCCTCAGGTGCCATTCCGAATGAGGCAAAGAGCTCGACAATAAAGTCCTTCAAGTGACGGCTTGCCGCAGAAGTTGCATTCACAATGAGCGTCCTGTGCTGCGTATGGGTAAACCCGGCGACACGATGCTCCCGGAGAAGCCCCTGCCGCAGATGCTGATCCAGGAGCGACCGCGACACAAAGGTGATGCCGTTCCCTTCGCAGACCGTACTGATAATGAGGTGCAGATCGTCGCACACGATAGTTCGGGCAAAATCAGCGCAACTCCTGCCGTTCGTTTTCATGTTGCACGAAAGCAGCTTGCTTGAGCAGCATCCCTCTTTCCTGATGTACAGATCATAACCAACCAACTGGTCAAGGGTCACTTCCCGCCCCTCAAGCCCAAGAAGAGGAGACGTGACGAAAACCAGCTCATCATCCGGAAGTTCAAACGTCTCGAATCCCATAAAGTCATAGCGCTCCGAGTGCTCGATGACTCCTGCCTGGTAGATCCCCTCGCGCAGACCTTCAATCACCTTGTCCGGCAGTTCGAAGGAAAAATTCATCTCTGATGTACTGGAATGCAGCATCATAAAACGTTTCATGATTGCAGGAAGGTAGGCAATCCCGAAAGCCGGGGTGCAGCCAAAGGTTACGACCGGCTTATGCTCGTACTCATGGAGGTCCTGCATCAGCTCCCTCTCAAGGGCAAGCATTTTATTCGCCTTTTCCATGACAATCCGGCCCGCTTCAGTAGGCACCAGTACCGAACCGCTCCTGTCAAGAAGCGGATAACCGTAATGCTCCTCCAGACACTGGATGCGCCGCGAAACGGCAGACTGAGTGACGAAAAGTTTTTCTGCAGCCCTCGAAAAACTCCCCATGGTTACCGCTTCCACAAGTGTCTGAAAATATTCTGACTTCATGCCTCACCTCCCTCTCGCCAGCCCCCTCGTTGCGCAAAACTCATAGCGGTATGCATATATTTCGTTTTCAATATATCTAAAAATAACATTAAATACAAAATTAATTCGCCCTATGTAAACAGCCTCCGTAACGAATTTCATCCACACAACAACGAAACATTGAGATTAAACGTGCAATATCATCCAGTTACAACGACTCCACCAGCCATGCGCCTGCCAGGGCTTATCGAAATTAAGCGCTCCCTAAGGGAAATGATCTTGAGGTGCCTGATTCCAACCAACTCGCACAAACAAACAAAATTCCAGCACAACAGGAACACCGAAGCAACACCCTCCTTCTTTGTGATTGCCGACGGCATAGAGCCGTCGGCATTTTTTCATAGTAGACAGCAACAGCACAAAATTCAATCCAAATTATAAGCCAATAATACAGATATTATCTTTTACTAATAGTAAGTTACAAAATCGCATACAGCATACAGTATGCAGCATGCAACAACCGGATTGATTTCATTCTCAACAACATCTGTTTCATCAAGGAGGTGATGAAAGGAACGAGTCTGAGGTGATGGGAGGTAAAGGCCAGTTTTGATCGTGTAACCCAATGACGTTACGGAGTCACGCACAGAAAAAGGAGGATTTCAATGAAGAACACTGTATTGAGGCTGGTGCTCATGGCCATTGTCGCGGGGGTATCCCTTCCTATTACAGCGCACGCCTCGGACGAAGACCTGCAGCGGAAGATCGAGAGGTTGACCAAGGAGGTCGAAGAACTCAAAGGTACGGTGAAAAAGGTGGATGACAAGTCGATCGGCAAATGGCTTACCATCGGCGGAGATTTCCGTTTCCGGGTGGACAGCTTGCACGGGGAAACCGTTGGCTATACGAACGCTCCGGCATTTATGGGGGCATTGCAGAAAGACCCGGCTACAGCGGGTTTCTTTGCCACGGCTGGAGCCCAAACGCTGCTGAGTACAAAATCATATTCCGGAGTAGCAGGCCTGACGCCTAACGCCATGATGGGCAATCTCGTAGGATATCTGATGGCAACCAATCCCGGTGCCTATCCCAATACACCGGCCGGTCAGGCTGCTGCCCAGGCCAAACTGCAGCAGATTGGCGGCGGAGCATTTGTCCCGGCCTACAAGCCCCAAAACGAGACCCTCTATACGAACAAGTTTGGCCTCAACCTGCATGCCAAGGCCACCCAGGACGTCACGGTTACCGTAAAGCTGGATATGTACAAGACCTTCGGGTCCCAAAACGACGAGCAGGTTACCGGCAACTTCTTCGCCGACCGCGTAGGAGTGTTCGACGGCACTCTCAGCCATATCCCCTCCAGCAGCCTGCTGAATGTGGACCGCGCCTATGCCACCTGGAGCAATATCGCCGATCAGCCGATCTGGTTCTCGGTCGGCCGCCGTCCCTCCACAAATGGCGCCCCCACCAATCTGAAACTCAACAACGAGCGCCCCGGCAACGGCGGCACACCAGCCCTTCTAGTCGACTACGCTTTCGACGGCATGACCCTCGGATGGGCTCCCGACATCGAAATGTTACCCGGCGCCTATGCCAAGGTCTGTTACGGTCGTGGCTTCGACAGCGGGATCAAGACCACCACCAACAGCATCAAGGATACCGACATGCTGGGAGTTGCCATTATCCCGATAGATACCGATCCACTGCGCATCTGGATGCAGTGGAATCGTGGGTTCAACATTTTCGACTTCCCCGCCATGCAGAATACCGCCGCGTTCGGCACCACCGCTCCTTCCGTCAATCTTGGTGACATCGACTGGTACGGCGCCGGCGCCATGAGTACCATTAAGAATGTCGGCCCCGGCAATCTGAATTTCTTCACGGACTTCGGCGTGAGCGTAACCCACCCCAACAATAGTGTCTCTGCAAACGCCGGTTTCCAAGGGCTGATGACAGGCGCCTTCCTGGCGCCGGAAGCCCCCACCAGCAAGACCGGCTGGGCAGTCTATGCCGGCTTCCGCTACGACCTCCCCTCGAAGACCAAGATTGGTTTCGAGTACAACCACGGTTCAAAAGATTGGATCACCTTTGCGCCGGCAGCGGACGATATGTGGACCAGCAAGGTCGGCACCCGCGGTAGTGTGTATGAGCCCTACATCATCCAGGAACTCAACCTGAAACCGATCTCCTCGTACCTGAGCAAGGCCTTTTTCAAGGTCGGCTATCAGTATTATGACTTCGAGTACACCGGCAGCAACAACTGGGTCGGCGCTCCCAAGAAGATCTCGGAAATCCAGCCTGGCGACCTGATGCTGCTGACACCTCTCAAGGTGGCCCATGACGTCTACGCAACCTTCGAGGTCCATTTCTAATCGGCATATCGCGCTGGAGCGGTTCACGGACCTCTCCAGCGCGTAATTCTCAGATCATAGTTCGTTCACTTGTACTGACATTCAGCCCACGTTCACTCGAAGCGGCACCCATCAGAAAGAAGGAGATACTCATGAAAAAGATTGCATCCGTATTCGTGCTGTTGACGTTGATGACCCTTTCATCCCTCGCGCTTGTCAGAACCGCCAGCGCCGAAGACGTGAAAATGGTCGGCACCATATCTAAAATCGAAATGGCCGCAGATGGCAAGTCAGCCACCGCAATCCTCAAGGACACCAAGACCGGCGAGAGTGTTTCGATTATCATTACCGATGACCTGACCCTGGACAAATTCAAAGACAAGCGCATCGTCGAGGGTGACGAGATTCGCTGCAAGTTCGAGAAAGAGGGCGGCAAAAACAGCAGCAAGATATTCAAGAAGACTGCTGGCTGTTAGGTGACAGCTGGGATAACGGGTCGCATGAACTAAGCATATTCCAGGCTGATCCGATATATGGGGGAGACATTGGCTAGAGCATAATTAAGTATCCCTCCACAATGTTTCTACTTATAATATATGTTTATTCATATAATTTAATTATATTATCCGACATCATCACCAACGACGCTGCTAATACGATTTGTATCGACACAACACCACGTTGCTCATCACCAGAAAGGGGTTTTAGCATGAAAATAAAGAAACTGGCAGCAGCTGTCCTGTCTGCGCTCATGGTTATGGCGGCTTCATGGGCCATGGCCGGGCAGGACCATGCAGAGTTTGTCAAAGGACCGTTCAAAAGCGGTGAGGAGGTGACCAAGACCTGTCTGGAATGCCATGAGAAGCAGGCAACCGATTTCATGAAGACCACCCACTGGAAATGGGCGGGGACCCCAAACCACGTCAAGGGTATGGAAAAGAGCCATAAAGAGTACGGCAAGGCCAATATGATCAACGCCTTCTGTACCTCGATCCAGGGGGGCAAGGATGGCCTGGTGCACGAGGCCTGCGGCAAATGCCATGCCGGCTACGGCTGGACCCGGAGCAATTATGATTTTA
>DATBXI010000140.1:0-4082 GCA_036514355.1 Desulfuromonadaceae bacterium | reverse complement strand
GCTGCTGTCGTAGGCTGCCACCTTCAGCGGCAGCAGCGTTATCCTGTCGAGCCAGATCAGGTAGCGATGCACCCCCTCCAGTGAATGCCCCTTCTCTCCCTCGACGCTGACGATCACTGCATCCCGCGCCCCGACCTTCTCTTCTCCCCGCATGACCGTTGTCCCACGCTCCGAGAGGCGCTGTACCCGACGCAGCAAGGTCCCTATGTCCGATTCATCCACCCGGTGCCCCTGGGCGCTCTTCACCAGGCTGTTGTCGGGGCTGAGCGACAGGACAAGCGGCTTCAGGGCGCCGAACGGCCGGAGCCGCACCGTCTTTGCCGTGGGGTCATACACCAGCAGCGCTCCATTGTGGGGCCTGATAAACTCCATGCGGATAAAACCGGGCTTCTTGTAGAAATAGCGGATGACCTCCCCGTCGTCACCATGCCCGGAGCGGAGCGTCACACGATAGGAGCCGACGTCCCGGTAACGTTCCAGGGCTGCGGCAAGGGGGTCCGGGGCGGGGGCGCCCCAAGCGAGCAGGAACAGGAGCGGCACGATCATCGCCACTAGGGTATCACCTCCAATACCCCCTCCATCCCCTTCTCCTTGTGGCTCTCGAAGAAGAGCAGTTTCTTGGTGCAATAGAACGGATAGGTGCCGGCCTTGGTCGGCGTGAATCGGATACCCTTCGGCACGTCGTCCAGGGACACGTCAAAACTGATCCCCGCCTCGGGCGCCTTGATGGCGATGTTATGGGGAACGATGCCCGGTTCCTTCCTCACCTTCAGTTCCACTGGCGCGCCGACCTTGACGATGATGTGGTTGGGGGAGAAGAAGTAGCTTCCGCCGAGCACATCCACCCGTTGCACCCCATCGGCGTCCATGACGGCCGTGAAGACCTTTTCCCTTTTTGCCGATTCCTCACTGGAAACCACGGCAACGAAAAGCACGACGATACCCGCCGCCACCACTACCCGCTTCAGCCAACGCTTCATGATACGATACCCTCCCGAATAGTCTGCCCATCGCCGCTCAGCCAAACCGCCATGCTGTTTTGCCATGGCAGCTGCTACAACATCATAGCGTGAAATAGCCGTATTTCAAACGAGGTACCGCCCATGGGGGAAGTGCTGGTGGGTGTTTGGGTGAAGCACGTGGGTTTTTGTTGCGGGAGGGCGGTGCTAGATTTGTATCGAGAACACCCGGTTGCGGCCGGCGTGTTTGGCCTGGTAGAGGCACTGGTCGGCCGCCCGGAGCAGAACATCCGGGGAAAGAGGGTGCTGAAAATCTGATGGCACCATGGTAGCGACGCCCAGGCTAACGGTGAGCCCGAGGGTGTGGGTGTGGTATTCAATTTTTTTCGCGGCTATTTTTGTGCGGATGCGTTCGGCAACCACCAGGCTGCCGTGGCTGTCGGTCTCCGGCAGGACCACCATGAACTCCTCGCCGCCATAACGCACGACCCAATCGACGCTGTCCCGTACCGAGCGGCATATGCATTCTGCGCAGGATCTGATCGCTTCATCGCCTGCCTGATGACCATACGTGTCATTGACCCGTTTGAAATGGTCGATGTCGACCATAATCACCGACAGCGGGTGTTCATAGCGGTAGGCCCGTTTTATCTCATTCGTCAGGTGCAGGTCCATGTAGTTGCGGTTGTATACTCTGGTAAGATGATCCCGTATGGTCAGCTCTTCCACCATCCGGATCTTGTGCTGCAGGTTGCTTTCCAGCGTGAGGATACGATTGGCGCTCTTGAGCCTCATGGAGAGCTCCGCCTGATTCACCGGTTTGAACAGGTACTCGTCCGCGCCGGCCGCGAGCCCTTCCAACAGATCGTCAGATGAGTTCATGGACGTGATCATGATGATGTAGATGTAATTGTCGGACTGTCGCTCTCGGATGGCCCGACACAGCTCAATGCCGCCCATTTCCGGCATTATCCGGTCGGTGATGATGATGGGGTAAAATTCCTTGGAGCATAACTCAAGCGCTTCCTTGCCGTTCGTGGCAACCCCATAGCTGTAACCTTCCTGATCCAGGTACAGTTTGAGAAATTCACGGGCAAGCGGGTCATCTTCGACGACCAGGACGCGGTTCTTGTTGGGGATGGGATGGGGCTGCATGGCGTTTGCGTTTCCGTATTCCACGGTGGAATTTCCATGTAAGATGTCTGTCGCTGACGGCAACGTGTTCTTCTATGCCTCAAATAAATGAAGTATGCCCCTATACCATGTGTAATGTTCCTTGTGTAGATTTTTAATTTTAATCAGCCTTTGCAAATCCACACACAAACAACAAAAAAGCCGCCCATCTCTGAGCGGCTTTCAGCGTTTTGGGACCGGCCATACCCATCCGTCTACTCGGATTTGAGCGACGCCATGTCGATGGAGAAGCGGTACTTCACATCGGACCTGAGCAGCCTCTCGTAGGCTTCGTTGATACGCTGGATGGGGATGACCTCCACATCGGCGGTGATGGTGTGCTCGGCGCAGAAGTCGATCATCTCCTGGGTCTCGGCGATACCGCCGATGATGGACCCGGAGAGGCTGCGGCGCCCGAGCAGCAGAGCGAATGCGGAGACGGCGAGAGGTTTATCCGGCGCACCAACCAGGGTGATGTTGCCGTCGCGGCCCAGCATGTTGAGGTAGGCGTTGATGTCGTGATCGGCGGCGATGGTGTCCAGGATGAAGTCGAACGTGCCGGCATGCTGTTTCATCTCTTCCGCATTGGTGGAGATGATGACCTCGTGGGCGCCCAGGCGCAGCGCATCCTCCTTCTTGCCGGGTGAGGTGGTGAAGACCACGACATGGGCTCCGAAGGCACGGGCGAACTTGACCCCCATGTGGCCCAGGCCACCGAGACCAACCACGCCGACCTTCTTGCCTTTGATGTCACCCCAGCGGCGAATCGGCGAGTAGGTCGTAATCCCGGCGCAGAGGAGCGGTGCGACTCCGGCAAGGTCGAGGCTGGGGGGGACGGCCAGGACGAACCGTTCATCGACAACGATGCTTTCGGAGTAGCCGCCGTAGGTGACCGGGGCTGTCTGGTGCCTGTCCGGGGAGTTGTAGGTGAAGGTGCCATTCTGGCAGAACTGCTCGAGATCCGCCTGGCAGCTGGGGCAGGTGTGGTCCGAATCGACCATGCAGCCGACCCCGGCAAGGTCGCCCGGTTTGAACTTGGTGACGGCAGAACCGACCTTGGTGACGCGGCCGACGATCTCGTGGCCCGGCACGCAAGGATAGACCGTGGGCATGATGCTGCTCCACTCGTTACGGACCGTGTGGAGGTCGGAGTGGCAGATGCCGCAGTAGAGGATGTCGATCTGCACGTCGTGCTCGGTCGTATCCCGTCGCGGAATGTGGGTGGAAGCCAGCGGCGCTGTAGCACTGGCAGCGGAGTAGGCTTTTGTGTTGTACATGATGTCCTCCTGTTTGGTTTCTTACGACTTGATTTTTTGCGTTTCGAGTAAACCTCAACTGCAATAGAACGCGGATTGAGCGGATTTTACGCAGATAACCGGTAATTTTCAAAAATCCGCGATGATCCGCTTACATCAGATTTGATCCGCGTTCTATTGCCTTTGATTTTGTGTTTGCATCCTCGGGCTTATAATTACCGTCCCGTCAGCTGCTCGAGCCTTTCGGGGTACCGGGCCCCCTGCACGCTGATCTCCGCGGCAGCGCTGTCGATCTCGCGCAGATCGTCGGCACTGAGTTCGACGGCCAGCGCACCGATGTTCTCCTCCAGCCGTTCCAGCTTCGTGGTACCGGGGATCGGCACGATCCACGGCTTCTGGGCGAGCAGCCACGCAAGTGCGATCTGGGCAGGTGTCGCGTTCTTCTGTGCTGCAATTCTGCCCAGCAGATCAACCATGGCCTGGTTGGCTTTCAGCGCCTCGGTTGTGAAGCGCGGCAGGGTGCTGCGGAAGTCGGTACTGTCGAACGCGGTGCTCGCGTCCATCTTCCCCGTGAGGAATCCCTTGCCGAGCGGACTGTAGGGGACGAGGCCGATCCCCAGTTCTTCGAGGGTCTGCAGCAGCCCCTCTTCCGGGCGTCGGAACCAGAGCGAGTACTCGTTCTGGACACAGGTTA
>DATBXI010000139.1:0-9197 GCA_036514355.1 Desulfuromonadaceae bacterium | reverse complement strand
TTCTTCAGCAACTGGCCCGAAGCGCCGGTAATGGCTTCCGAGGCGCGCAGGACATTCGCGATCAACTCCCTCAGGCTGGCCGACATCCTCTCGATCGCGTCCAGAAGCTGACCGATCTCATCTTTTCTGCCGCTTTCGAGGGTCACGTTCAAATGCCCATCCGCGATACGGTTCACCACCGCGATGGACGAGGCCAGGGGACGGGAAATGGAGTGGTAGACCCAGATGCCGAAGATGATGCCGAATATCACGGCTGCGACTCCAATGGCAATGATGAGCATGGTGCTGAAGCGAACCATATTGTTGACGGAGGAGATCGCCTTTTCCTGATCCCCCTGCGCCGTTGAAGCGATCCTGTTGCCCTTTTCGGCCTGCTGCGCGACGATGTCCCGGAGCCGTGCCGTTGCCGCATTGGACTGCTCCTGCATCTCAAAGCCGTGGCGTATCTTGGCGATCACCCCCTCTTTCTCGAAGAGGAGCGTTCGAATGGCGGTCATGCGTTTTTCAACATCCCTCAGCTTGGTGAGCTCCTGATTGGCGCCCAGCCCCTTGAGGGACCCCGTCAGATTCCTCTCCACCCCGCTGAGCTTTTCGAACTCCTGCCTGAGTGCCGATTCAACGGCGGCAACATCCTTGAGGGAGACGAGCGAGAACAGCTTGCTGGAAAGGGCGTCGATATAGATCCCCTGGGCGACCAGGCTGGCGTTTTCCGCCAGCACCTTTGTGGCGAGATTGGACTGACCGTACAAGGTGCCCTGCTTCCCGCTTTCCACGCCGTAGTTGGAATTGGCCGTGGCCACCTCCTGCCCCATGGCGAGCACAAAGGCCGTAATCTTTTCGTTGAGCTCCTTAAAGAGGCTTTTGTACCTGTTCCTGGCCTCGTTGTCGGGCTGGTCCAGGAGTGTCGCCTTTAGTGCGGCCAGTTCACCGGCCTTTTCCCCCAGCGCGTCGATATCCGGCTTGATCTCCGGGATTTCCCTCAGATAGGGGTTTTTCAGCAGCTTGGTGATGATCGTGTTGTACCTGCCTTTGGCTATCAGCAGGCCCTTCTTCGTGGGGGAGCGGTCTATGGCGGAAACGGCCTGGGTCAGGTCCTTTGCAACCGTGCGCATGGCCTCGGCATCCCTCAGTTTTGCCGAGATATTCCTCGTCTCGGTCGCGGAGGTGGCATAGGCCGCCGAACGGGTATCCTGGAACTGCCGGATCTGGCTGTCGAGCCCTTTCAGTTGCACCAGCCCCGCCTTGAGTTGGCTATCGATGGATTTGCCGGCCGCGTTCAGGTCGGCTTCCGCTTTCAGCCGCGCCTCGGTGACCCGGAACAGTTCATCCTCTATGCGGGTCAATTCCTCGTATGCCCCGGAGCTGCCCGTGCCTTCGAGCGCCGAGAGGGCGTCCTGGGCTTTCTTCACCGCGGCCAGCGCGTTCTCCGCCTCGGCGCGTGCTGTCCCGAATTCCTCCAGGGTGCGCGAGACACCGATCTTGACGAGCTTGGCTATGCATCCCTGCGTGGCCAGTTGCAGCTCTGCCGAACGGAGCTGGTACGGGGTGCTGCGCTCCGTCAGATAGGAAAGGCGCTCCCGGATAAATCTCATCCCGAACAGGCTGGTGGCCGATACCGCCCCGATCATGATGATGACGATGCATACGTTGAAGGAAAGCTTGCTCTTGATGGTCATTTGGTGCTCCGACACATGGATGGGTTGAAAGGTGACAATCGGGTCACAGGCTGTTCGGTACGTTGCAGGACGGGGTGCCGGACAGCAGATCACCATTCCGGGATTCGGGCTTGATGGCGGCCCTGCCCTCATTGGAGATGAATGAGAGGAGCTGTTTTACCGGTTCAGGGGGATTGGTTCTGGTGACGAGGATGATGTCCCGGGACAGGTCCGGTATCTCGGGAGATGCAACGGAGTCATCGATGATGCCCGAGGGGCCGATGCCAATGGCGGTGGGGTTTGCCGACACATTCTCCCGCACCTCCTCGGCAGTGGGCGTTTCAAGCAGATCCGCCGCCAGAGGTTTTCCGGCGAGTATGCGATCCTTGAAGATCGTGTTGTCGTCCTGCGTCAACGTGCCCCATACGACCATTATGGGCGCGTCCTCACCGCCAACCGCTTTCCAGTTGTCGATCTCCCCGGAAAATATCCCGCTCAGCTGCTCGGTGGTGAGTTTTTTCACCGGGTTGTCCTTGTGCGTAATAACGACGATGCGGTCTTTGCCGATGCATACGGGATGGAACACCGAGGGATCTTCGATCGGAGTCCCTTCCTGCTCCATCAGCTTCAGCCACCCCTCAAAGGAAATGCCCGCTGCCGCGGCATCCAGGTTCGCCCGCTTCAGATCGGCCAGGGCAATTTTGGGACCTGAATCTACGACGATCAACTGGATCTTCGTGGATTTTTCAAATGCGACCAGGAGTGGTTTCAGGATGTCTTCGGCAGGAGCGGAACCGGCACCGATCTTCAGCTCCTCCGAAAAACAGGGAGTGCCGATCGTGAGCAACAAAGCTATGAGGCTGGCCGGAATATGCCATTTCATCTTTTCTACCTCCCTGAGGTCAAGGCTATGCACCGGTTACAGGGTACTAGACATAAAACGCAACCGTGTAACAGGTACGCAAATTTTCAACAACATAATCAAAGCAGGAAGAACTAAGGGCAGTTCGGAGGAGGCGTTTGGGGCGAGGCTTAGGGAAAGGGATAAACCTGCTGGCATGCCTTCGTTATAGTTCTATGTGCAATCCCTGAAACGGGATGAAATTCAAATCAGGGCTGTCTTCGTTGGCTCCGTCTCAGACCTCGTTGCTCCTGCGCCGGTCGAGCCGCCGGCGGCCAGGAGAAACGATTGACGTTGTCGTGCTGTCCCGGGTTTAAAAGGGGGCCTACGCGATGGTGTGGCGGATGTCCTTTCCCTTTACCATGAAGATCACCATCTCGGCGATGTTGGTGGCGTGGTCGGCGATGCGCTCCAGGTACTTGGAGATGTAGTTCAGCTTGAGGGCGCGGGAGATGGTGGCCGGGTCCTCGATCATGAAGGTCAGCAGCTCCCGCTGGATCTGCATGTTGAGTTCGTCCACGAAGCTGTCGTCCTTGCAGACCTTGATGGCCAACTGGTCGTCGCCGCGCACGAAGGCGTCCAGGGCCTCCTTGAGCATCACCTCGCTCCAGTGGGCCATGCGGGGGATGTCGATGTAGGGCTTGAGGGGGGGCTCCTCGTTCAGTTCGCAGGCGCGCTTGGCGATGTTGGCGCACTGGTCCCCGATCCGCTCCAGGTCGGTGACGATCTTGAGCGCCAGGGTGATAAAGCGCAGGTCTTTGGCCGCTGGCTGGCGCAGGGCCATCAGTTCCAGGCACTTTTCGTCAACGGCCACCTCATGGGTGTTGATCTCGTGGTCCATGGCGATGATCTGCTTGGCCTTTGCGCTGTCCCGCTCGACCAGCGACATGACCGACCCGCTGATCATCATCTCCACTTTGCCGCCCATGGCGAGGATCATGCTGCGCAGGTCGCTCAACTCCTGGTCGAAGATTGCGCTGATGTGTTCACGTTCCATGTGTATCCTTTCGTCTTGGGGACGGGGAGCTGGGGGACTAGGGACTGGGGATTGGTAAAAATCACAACCAGTCCCCAGTCCCCAATTACCAGTCCCTGCTTTACCCGAACCTGCCCGTAATATAGTCTTCCGTCTGCTTCTTCTCCGGATTCGTGAATATCTTGCGCGTCTCACCCATTTCGATCAGTTCCCCCAGGTAGAAGAACGCGGTGGTGTCCGATACCCGGGCGGCCTGCTGCATGTTGTGGGTGACGATGACGATGGTGTAGCGCTCTTTCAGCTCCTCGATCAGCTCCTCGATCTTGAGGGTCGAGATCGGGTCAAGGGCCGAGGCGGGTTCGTCCATCAGGATCACCTCGGGCTTGACGGCCACGGTGCGGGCGATGCACAGGCGCTGCTGCTGGCCGCCGGAGAGCTCGATGGCGCTCTGTTTGAGGCGGTCCTTGACCTCGTCCCACAGGGCGACTCGCCGCAGGCTCGACTCCACGATCTCATCCGCGTCACCCCGCTTGAGGACGCCGTTCAGCTTGTAGCCGGCGATGACGTTGTCGTAGATGGACATGGCCGGGAAAGGGTTGGGTTTCTGGAAGACCATGCCGACACGACGACGGATCGCCACCGGGTCCACGCTGCGGTCGTAGATATCCGTGTCGTCCAGCATGATGCGGCCGGTGACGCGGGCGGCGGGGGTCATGTCGTGCATGCGGTTGATGCTGCGCAGGACAGTGGATTTGCCGCATCCGGACGGGCCGATGATGGCGGTCACGCTGTTTTCGGCAATATCCATGGATGTGTCTTTGACCGCGTGGTTTGTGCCGAAATGGATGTTCAGGTTTTCGAGTTTCAGTTTTGTATTCATTGCGTCCTCATATATCGATTAGGCATTGATGTTAAGCACCCTCCCCCAGCCCCTCCCATAAAGGGAGGGGGGCATCAGAGTTCCCTCTCCCCTTGTGGGAGAGGGGCAGGGAGAGGGGAAAAGTCACCCCGAATGACTGCCCCTGCCCACCCAGCGTGCGGCAAGGCTCAGGCCGAACATCAGCACCACGAGCACCAGGGCGCCTCCCCATGCCAGGCGGTGCCAGTCGTCATAGGGGGAGATGGCAAAGTTGAATATCTGCAGCGGCAGCGCCGCCATGGGTTCGGTCAGGGACTTGCTCCAGAACTGGTTGCCCAGGGCGGTGAACAGAAGCGGCGCCGTCTCCCCGGCCACCCGGGCAACTGCCAGGAGAATGCCGGTGACCACCCCGGTCAGGGCGCTGCGCAGCGTCACCTTGAGAGTGGTGCGCCAGAGGGGTACCCCCAGGGCCAGCGATGCCTCGCGCAGCGAAACCGGCACCATCTTGAGCTGCTCCTCGGTGGTGCGCAGCACGATGGGGATCATGATCAGGGCCAGGGCCAGCGAGCCCGCCAGGGCGGAGAACCCTTTCAGCGGCACCACCAGCAGGGCGTAAGCCACCATGCCGGTGATGATGGAGGGGACCCCGGACAGCACGTCGGCGCAGAAACGGATGATGGTGGCCAGGCGGCCGACGCCGTACTCGGTCAGGTAGATGGCGCCGAATATCCCCACCGGTACCCCCAGCAGCGACGCCATCCCGATCATGATCGCGGAGCCGGCGATGCCGTTGGCCATGCCGCCGCCGGTCTCTCCCGTGGGCTTGGGAATTTGGGTGAAGAAGTCCAGGTTGACGGAGCTGAAGCCCATCTTGATGATGTGGTAGAAGATGATGCCCAGGGGAAGCAGCACCAGCAGCGTGGCGGCTCCCATCAGCAGAGTCGCGAAGATGTTCATGGCGTGGCGGGTGGTCAGGGATTTCAGGATCATGCCACACTTCCTTTCCAGCGGCGGGTGACGCTCCACAGGAGCAGCCGGGCCAGGAAGTTGATCACCAGGGTGACGAACAGCAGGATCAGGCCGATCTCCATCAGGGCCGAGCCGTGGAGCTTGGTGGTGGTCTCGGCGAATTCGTTGGCAATGACGCTCGGCATGGTGTAGGCCGGCGAAAGCAGGGAGAGCGAGATCTGGGGCGTATTGCCGATCACCATGGTGACGGCCATGGTCTCGCCGACGGCACGGCCCAAGCCGAGGATTACCGCGCCCAGGATGCCGGAGCGGCCATAGGGGAGCACGGCCATGCGGATCATCTCCCACCGGGTTGCGCCCAGGGCCACGGCCGCCTCCTTCTGGCTCCGGGGGACCGCCAGCAGCACTTCCTTGGTGATGGAGGTGATGATCGGAACGATCATGATCATCAGTATGAAGACAGCGGCCAGCATGCTGACGCCGTAGGGCGCTCCCCGGAAGAAGGGGAGGAAGCCGAAATACTTGATCAGAAACGGCTGCACGGTGCCTTGCAGCCAGGGGGTCATGACCAGTATGCCCCACAGGCCGTAGATGACGCTGGGGATGGCAGCCAGAAGCTCAACCAGCGATGCCGTTATTGTGCCGATCTTGCGGGGGGCCAGCTCGGTGATGAAAAGGGCCGTGCCGACGCTGAGCGGGGTGGCCACCAGGATGGCCAGGACCGATGAAACCACCGAGCCGTACAGGTAGGGGAGCGCCGCAAAGTCCCCCTGAACGGCATCCCAGGTGCTGCCGGTGATGAATCCCCAGCCGAACTTGCGGATCGACGGCATGCTTTCGACTACCATCTCCGCCGTCATGATCAGCAGGATCACGATGATGCTGAACGCGAAGAGCAGGGTAAGGCTGCGAAACAGGCCGTCACCGTTCTTCCGTGTGGTACTCGTATCCAAACTGCCCTCCAGTACGTAATTCAGGCCTGTCACTATTCTCATGAAAAGATAGCAGCGGAATGTTACATCACGGTTACAGGCAAGGAACTATACGGCAACGTTTGCACGGCCGTAACAATGTCATTATTCCACCTGATTAGCACTGATCTTCCGCTAATTACGTTCCTCCCCTTTCAAGGGGGAGGTCAGGAGGGGGATGGGGTTCTTTTGGCGCCTGGCTTACCCCATCCCCACCCCTTCCCTCCCCTTGAAAGGGAGGGAGATTTTGTCAGCGGAAGATCAGCTGCTCAAGTAATTCTATCACCAAAACAGAGGACGCAAAAAAGGCGCGGCCCTTGACGGACCGCGCCGAGTAATCGGTGAAGCGATACGTTACTTGATCGTCTCGATGGTTTTCTCCACCATGTGGACCACGTTCTCGGGGAGCGGGGCGTACAGGAGGGGAGCAGCCATCTTCTGCCCCTTGTGCAGTTCCCACTTGAGGAACTCCACCAGCTTCTTGCCCTTGGCGGCATCTTTCTGGTGGTCGTATACCAGAAGCCAGGTGAAGCCGACGATGGGGTACACGTCGTTGCCGGGCTGGTTGACCAGGGAGATGCGGTAGTCGGCGGGCATGTTCTTGGCGGCGCCGGCAGCGGCGGCGCTGGTGCTCTTGATGCTCGGCTCGACGAATTTGCCGCTCTTGTTCTGCAGCGTGGCATAGGGGAGCTTGTTCTCGAAGGCATAGGCCAGTTCCACGTAACCGATGGCGTTCTTGGTGTTCTTGACCTGGCCGGCTACGCCTTCATTACCCTTGCCGCCCAGCCCCACGGGCCATTTGACCGAGGCGCCCATGCCGACCGCACCCTTCCACTCGGGACTCACGCTGGAGAGGTAATCGGTGAAGATGGCGGTGGTGCCGCTGCCGTCGGAACGGTGCACGACGATGATCGGTTCGTTGGGCAGGACCACGCCGGGGTTGTCGTCGGTAATGCGCTTGTCATTCCACTTGGTGATCTTGCCCAGGAAGATGTCGGCCACGTCAGCGGCTTTGAGCTTGAGACCCTTGGTCACGCCGGGCAGGTTGTAGGTAACCACCACGGCGCCCATCACGGTGGGGATGTGGATCAGCTTGCCGGGGGCGGCCTTGAGCTCGGTGTCCGTGAGGAATTTGTCGCTGGCGCCGAAATCCACGGTGCCGGCAGTGATCTGCTTGATACCGCCGCCGGAGCCGATGGACTGGTAGTTGAACTTCACGCTGGGATCGATCTTGGCGTACTCGCTGAACCACTTGGAGTAGAGCGGGTAGGGGAAGGTGGCGCCGGCGCCGTTGATGAGCGTCTCGGCCGAGGCCTGTCCCGCAACGGTCACGGCGGCCAGGAGCGCCAGTGCGAGAATGCTTTTACGGATGGTGGAAAACATCTGAATCCTCCTTGATAGTATAGTGTTCTGTTGCTGTTACTGTTACAAAACCATATCAGCAGATTGTTGCGAATGTGTTACGGGTGGGAAAACAGCGTGAAAATTCAGGGGGGACGGAAGACCTGCGAACTGGTTCTCTCACCCACTCACTTTGTTCGCTAAAGCGCACAGAGGCACGGAGAACATGAAGGGACACCATGGGGAGAGGGTTTTCTCCCCTCGCCCCTTGTGGGAGAGGGGCGGGGGTGAGGGAAAATAAGATTCTCTGTGCCTCTGTGAGCTCTGTGAGAGACAGCTTGTAACGGTTTCGGCTCATGCAACCTTGAGGGTGAAGGAAAAGACCGAGCCCTTGCCCTGCTCGCTGGTGACGGAGATGTCGCCGCCATGCAGCTGGACGATGTGCTTGACGATGGCGAGGCCGAGTCCTGTGCCCCCCTGCTCGCGGCTGCGTGCCTCGTCCACGCGGTAGAAGCGCTCGAAGATGCGCGGAATGTCCTTGAAGGGGATGCCGATGCCGGTGTCGGCCACATCGATGCGCACCATGCCGCTTGCCTCGTCCCATTGCGCCGACAGCGTCACCGTGCCCTGCTCCGGGGTGTACTTGATGGCGTTGTCCAGAAGGTTTATCAGCACCTGCTCCAGCCGCCCCTGGTCGGCCATGATCCGCGGCAGTTCCGGGGGGATGTCGCATACCAGGGAGATCTGTTTTTTGTGGGCGTTTTCCTCCAGCAGCATGCAGGTCTTGGCCATGGTGCCGGCCGCGTCCAGGGAATTGATGTCGAGCACGGTGTTCTTGGATTCCAGCTTGGAGAGGGTCAGGATGTCGTTGATCAGGGTGGACAGGCGCTCGGAGTGGCTGAGGATGATCTCGACGAAACGCACGGCCCGTTCCGGGTCGGCCGCCATGGTCCCGTCCAGGAGCGTCTCGGCATATCCCTTGATGACCGACACGGGTGTGCGCAGTTCATGGGATACGTTGGCCACGAAATCGCGGCGCATGTTCTCGGCCTTCTTCATCACGCTGATATCGTGGAATACCGCCACCACCCCCTGCCGGCCGTTGAGGCTGAGCGGCGCCCAGTGGGTGTGCAGGGTGACGTCGCCCGGCTGGATGGTGATCTCCCGGACCAGCTTTTCGCTCTGGCTGGCCTTCAGGTCGTTGAAGGCCGCCAGCAGGTCGGGATGGCGGGATATCTCGATAAGGTTCTTTCCCTCCACCTCCCCGGTGATGGAAAACAGCCGCCGAAAGGCCGGGTTCACCAGGGTGATCGCCCCGTCCGGAGCGGTTACCATCACCCCTTCCCCCATGCTGCGCAGGATGGTGTCCAACTGCTGTTTCTCGGCAACGATGCGCTGCAACTGCTCATCGATCCGTTCCGCCATGTCGTTGAGCACCCCGGCCAGTTCTCCCACTTCGTCGCGGGATGCAACCGATATCCTCGTGTGCGCCTCGCCGCGCCCGATGCCGGCGGCGGCCGCCGCC
>DATBXI010000138.1:0-2675 GCA_036514355.1 Desulfuromonadaceae bacterium | reverse complement strand
GAAACGTTGGCAAAACCGTTATCGGCGTAATAATGGGCATTCTCGTCATTCAAGGGCTGCATGCGGTAATGGTCGATACGGGGCTTGAGAAAGGCCACGATGTCGTTCCGTGCCCCATCGCTCTTTGTCGCCGGCGGCGGGGCCGTCACGAGGAAGCGGCTGTTGACGCGCCAGAGATCGCAGAGCGCCAGGAGCACCAGCAGGGGAAGGAACAGCCTCGTCGGCAACGCCTTCCTGAACCAGGCCACCATGGCGGCCAGATACAGGGTAGCCATGCCGAAGGCGGCAATCCCGTCCCGGAGCATGTGGCTGAGCCGCTCCGCAGCCAGTTGCGGCCCGTTCTGATAGCGGGTGGGTGCCGTGATGTACTCCCCCATGGCCGCCGCGATCGGTTGCCGCGCCACGAAAACCAGGATGGAAACCAATCCGATCACTGCGGTCAGGCCGCCGCACCACCAGAGCCACCGGCCCAGCCGCCGCCTGTCCGCCGCGGCGTCGGCCAGCACGTCCATCCCCCGCCCGGCCAGCACGGCTGCGGCAAAGGCGAACAGGAACAGGATCATCTTCGGCACGCGGAACTTGGAGAACGCCGGCAGGTGTTCGAACATGAAACGGTACACGGCGGTGTACTTGCCCAGGGCCATGACCAGGGTTGCGGCCATGAGAAAGGTGCAGAACCAGGTGATCCGGTCGCGCCGGAACAGCAGCGGCAGCGGCAGGAGGAACCAGGGGAGCAGCCCCAGGTAGTCGTTGGTCTGGGTGAAGCGCATCCTGCCCCAGTAATAGACCTGGCCGGGAGCCGGGACATCGCCCCCCTCCTGGCGGGAATAGCCGAACAGGCCGGGTACGAAAAAGGTCAGCATCTCCTCCGGCGGCATGGACCAGCTCATCCCCTCGTTGAAACCGATCCCCTTTTCCGCGGCCTGCGTGGCGCTTGGGCCGGCGGCAGCGCTCACCGCCTCGCCCCGCTCGGACTGCTGTGACCAGCTGTACAGCGGGGCGAACGACATGGCGATGGTGCTGAAAAAGAGCACCACCAGCGCCATTGCCAGCAGGAGGTCCCTGCGGAAGTGCGCGCCGTATTCCCCCTTCTGCTCCACAAAATTTCCCGCCGCGTACCAGATCCAGTAGGCACCCACGGCCAGGCAGGAATAGAAGGATATCTGCCAGTGCATGTGAAAGAACTGGATGGCCAGCACGAGCGCCGTCATGGCGTAATGGAAGAGCCTGCCGCTCCGCAGGGACTTCTCCATGGCCAGGAAGATCCAGGGGAACCAGCAGATCGCTTCAAGCTTCTGGATATGGCCGGCATTGATGAGAGAGGCGTTCTCGGTGCACAGCACGTAGAGCAGCCCCGCCGCAAAGGCCCCCAAGCGGCTGACGCCGATCAGGCGGCAGTAGAGGAAGGTGCCCGCCGCGCCCCAGCACATGGCCAGGACGACCAGCCAGGCAATATCCGCGGGAAAGGGGAAAACGTGCTGGATCAGGTAACGATGAAACAAGAGACCGATGGCGTTCCACCCTCCCTCCAGGGTCCGGCCGCCATCGCTCAGCATGTCCCATCCGGCCTGAAAGATGCCGGGGATGCCCCGGATGAACGCCCACAAGGACTGTTCCTTTGCCGCCTTGGCGCCCCAGAAGAATTGGGTGGTCACATCGGAGGCCCGGATGATCTGGTCGGTAAAGAGAATCCGCCCGAAGAACCCGATGATGATGATCGTCATCAGAGCGATATAGAAGGAATCCCGCTCCAGGATCCCCGGCTTCCTGTCCGTCATGATTTCTCCTTAAAGTCAGTGATGAGTTATAAGTAAAATTCTCATCACTGATCACTACTCACTGCCGGTAGAACTCCACGGTACGCGCGATCCCGTCCCGGATGCCGGTGGCCGGGCTCCAGTCGAGCTCCTGCCGCGCCCGGGTGATGTCGGACAGGTAGTCGCCGGTTTCGATGGCCCGGTACTCCTCAGGCCAGGGCACCCGGACGATCTCGCCGCTTCCGGCCGCGGCCACGGCCAGCTCGGCCAGTTCCAGCAGGCTCGTCCCGTGGCCGTCGCCGATATTGTAGACCCTGCCCCGGGATTCCGGGACAGAGGCGGCGCACAGCATGGCCTCGACCAGGTCATCGATGTACAGGTAATCGCGCCGCTGGCTGCCGTCGCCGAACAGGGTGATCGGCCTGCCGGACACCGCCGCCTGGATGAAGGCGTTGGCAATGCCGTAGGCCCTCCCCTCGCCCGCCTGGAAGGGACCATAGGGGTTGGAGATGCGCAGCACGGTCGTCTTCAGTCCGTAGAGCCGGCCGTAAATGAGGTGATAATTCTCCACGGCCAGCTTGTGGGCGGCATAGATCGAATCCGGGACCAGGGGGTGTCGCTCGTCCACCGGCAGATACTGGGGCTTCCCGTACACCAGCCGGCTGCTGGGGAAGACGATGGTCACCCCCGGATTGAAGGTCCGGCATGCCTCCAGCACCGTCAGGTGGCCGCGGCAGTTGATGTCCAGGTCATTGAGCGGGGTCTTGTTGCTGTCCGCGGCCCCGGACTTTCCGGCCAGGTTGAAGATCACCTCCTGGTCGCGCACCACCCGCTCCACCTTTTCCTCGTCGCGGATATCGGCCATGGCCAGGCGCAGCCGCGAACGGAGCGCGTCAAAGGCAGGGGGGAGCGGCGGCG
>DATBXI010000137.1:0-3895 GCA_036514355.1 Desulfuromonadaceae bacterium | reverse complement strand
GGGTTTGGTGAGCGGTTTCTACATGATGCGGGTCGGCATGTTTCAGGTGGTACAGATGCTCCCCGGCGGCGCGCAGCGCGATGCCTTCCAGTGCGCCCAGTCGGTACTCATCAATGTCGCGGCCATCGGCCTCATTCTGTTCGCCTTTCTGCGTCACAGCCGGGAGATCCGCAATGTGGCCGTACTGGTCACCATTGTTGGCGCGATAAAGGTCTTTATCTACGACCTCATGGGCACCCACGGCATGCCGCTGGTTCTCAGCGTATTTTCATTCGGCCTGGCAGCGGCCATCGAGTCGGTTGTGCTGGGCAAGTGGAAACAGCCGGAGGTGGAAGGGGGGGATACGGCAGGAGGGGAACTCCCCGGTACGTGACGCGCACGCACGTCGTGCAGAACAACAGCACCATACACAAAGGGGGCTGCCCATAAGGCAGCCCCCTTTGTGTAGCTCCTAGTAGTTTGGAGCGGTCAGTGCGATCCCCCTACAAAGGCCAGGATCATGAGCAGCAGCAGTCCCAATCCGATGAACAGGGCGGTGAACCCGAATCCCTTGACCAGGAAGTCGTACGCCACGCCGCTGGTCCGCTTGCAGGCGAACTGCTCGGTGGTCCCGTCCTCTTCGTAACGCCGCCACTGGTCGCCGCGCTCTTCGATCATCTCCTCCTTGGAGATCTGGCCGTTGAAGATGACGAAGTCCATGGGGAATTTCTCCGGCCGTCCGTGGGTGTTGAAGAAGTGGACGCTGAAGATGAAGCCGGTGGCCAGGAGCGCCTCGTCGGAGTGGACGATGGTGGCGATGTTGAACGCCCAGCCCGGGAGGAACAGGCCGAAGAACTCGGGGAACCAGAGCATCAGGCCCGAACCGCCGATGGCGAACATACCCCAGAAGACCGCGATGAAGTCGAATTTTTCCCAGTAGGTCCAGCGCTCGAAGGTCGGTTTCGGCCCCCTGAAGAAGAACCATTTCAGCATGCCGGCCACGTCGGTGATGTCGCGCAGGTTGGGGCAGAGGGAGTCGGGACCGAAGAGGCGCTGCAGGAAGTTGCCCTTGATGTCCTTGCGGATGAAGAGGAAGTGGATGCTCATTACCAGCGCCATGCCGAAGTAGACGAAGGTGATGCCGGCGCAGATGCGGTGGATAAGGCCGGCAGTGGCCGTGCCTCCATAGAAGTTCATCAGGGTGACGGCCCAGTGCTGGTCGCTGAACTTGAGCGGCAGGCCGGTCAGGGACAGGCCGAGGAAGCTGGTGATGACCAGCAGGTGCATGAATATGTGTACCCGCTTGAAGCGGCGGTACTGTTTGTGGGCCTCGGGGATGGCGTGGTGCACCTGTCCGGCGGCCAACAGCTCGGCCTTTTCACGGTTTTCTATGAAACCGCGGAACATCCAGAGCAGGGTGTGCACCCAGAAGACGGAAAAGGTGCCCACCAGCAGGCCGGTCATACCGATAAAGGTATAGTAGAGGATCGGGTATCTCTCCCGGTCGTTGTGCTCGCCGTGGGCGTAGAACTTGGCGAACAGCGGTGTGGCCTTGGTATGGCACTGCGCGCAGGTCTTGACCAGGTTGGCCGGGTTGACGGTGGATTTCGGGTCGCTCTCCGGGAGCACAGCATGGGCGGTATGGCAGTCGGCACAGCCGGCCACCTTCTCGGGGAAGCCGAGGCGGTAGTTCTTGCCGTGATAGCTCTCCATGTATGCCTTGACCTTGACGTTGTCCACCTTGTTCCGGGCCATCATCTTCTCGTCGCTGTGGCACTTCAGGCAGACCTTGGTATGAAACTCCCGGTGGTGCCCCTCGGTCCCCAGCTTCTGGATGGCGTGCAGGTTGTGGCAGTCGTTGCAGGCCGCCGAATCCATGTTGCCCGCCGCCACCCCTTTGCCGTGGACCGACTTCTGGTAGACCGACTCCTTGTCGTGGCACTGGATGCATTTGGCAACGACCTTGCGCTTGTCGTTCTTCCAGTAGGTATGGGTATGGATGTCGGTGTGGCAGTCGGCGCACATCACGCCTTTGGCGACATGGACGCTGGTGTAATGCTCGGCATTCTCCTTTTTGTGGCAGCGTTCGCACTGTACCTTCTGGACCTTGATCTCCTTTTTCATGTGCTTGAGCAGATCGGTGATGTCCACGTGACAGCTGGTGCAGGCATTCTTTCCGTGGACCGATGCCGCGAAGTCCCTTACGGAGATCTTGTTGCTGTGGCAGCCCAGGCAGGTGGCCGGATCAATGGCCATCCCCTGTTCGGCGACGGCCGGCAGGGTCCACATCGTGAGCAACAGCAGCAGGGGCAGAAGACGACAGACAACCAAACGCATGATAGCTCCTCCATAACCAGGATTTGATCCAGCCAAAGTAAATTTTACGTATACACACATACACTAAAAAAACCAATGAACGCAACGAAAATTGAATACAGTATACAAATGCATGAAAAGATTTTTCACACCCGTTTCATTGGCGGCCCTGGTTGTCATTTTTGACCTTCTCGGCCGTCTCGCACATCCTGGAGCGCAGTTCCATGAGCTGCTTTCTTGACTTTGGCAGGCCCATTTGTTAGCTTGAGCTGACGTTACGCCATCCCTGCTCCCCATCCGGGAGCATCGCCACATCCTGGAGCCTGCATGTATAAAAAGCTTTTTATTCCCGGCCCGGTTCCCGTTCACCCCGACATACTTGCCGCCATGGCTACACCCATGATCGGTCACCGCATGAAGGAATACGCCGAGCTTCACGGCCGGGTCACCGGCCGGCTCAAGCAGGTGCTCGCCACCCAGGACAGGGTTTTCCTGGCAACCTCCAGCGCCTTCGGCGTCATGGAAGGGGCCGTCCGCAACCTGGTGGGGCGGCGGTGCGCCAATTTCTGCAACGGCGCCTTTTCCGACAAATGGCATGACGTCACGCTGCGGTGCGGCAAGCAGGCCGATGCCATCCGCTTCGACTGGGGCCGGCCGGTTACCCCCGAGGCAGTGGAGAAAGCCCTTTCCACGGGCAACTATGACAGCATGACCATGATCCATAACGAGACCTCCACCGGCGTCATGTCTCCGTTGTCGGAGATAGCCGAGGTTATGCGCTCGTTCCCGGATGTCATGTTCATCGTGGATACGGTATCCTCCATGAGCGCCCTACAGATTCCGGTGGATGAGCTGGGCATCGACAGTTGCATATTCGGGGTGCAGAAGGCCTTTGCCCTGCCGCCGGGGCTGACGGTCTTCACTGCCAGTGAAAAGGCGCTCCAGCGCGCCGCCACCGTGGAGGGGCGCGGCTACTATTTTGACTATCTGGAATTCGCTGCCAACGATGCCAAGGACAACACCCCTTCCACCCCCTGCATTTCCCAGATTTACGCCCTGGACCGCCAGTTGGAGCGGATGCTGGCCGAGGGGTTGGAACGGCGCTGGGAGCGGCATCGCGATCTGGCGGGGTACGTGCGCAACTGGCTGACCTCACGCGGCTTCGAGCTGTTTCCCGAGGCGGGGTACGAGTCCCTTACCCTGACCTGTGCCCGCAATACCCGGGGCATTGACCTTGCCACGCTCAAGAAACGGCTCGCTGAAGCGGGATTTGCCTTTGATGACGGATATGGCAAAATCAAGGGGCAGACGTTCCGCATCGCCCACATGGGCGATATGACCCGCAACGACCTGGATGAGTTGTTTGCTGCGATCATTGTCATCATGCCTGAACTGGCGTAACCATATTCGCAGAACTGCAAACAACGTGAGCTAAAGGAGCTACAGTATGAAATGCCCGAATTGCGGCGACAGGACAGCGGTGGATCTCGACATGCATTCCGGCGGTTTTACCTCCGACCAGTCGCCGGTCAAGGAGTGCGGCGCCTGCGGTTTGGTCTGGCGGGTGAAGGTGGAAGGCGGCGAGACACAGATCGACATC
>DATBXI010000136.1:0-2470 GCA_036514355.1 Desulfuromonadaceae bacterium | reverse complement strand
AACAAGGACAAAAAATTCTATACCGCAAGTCTTATCAAAGTTCCGCTCATGATGGAATGCCTGGAAGCGGTCCAGTCTCATCCCGAGTTGTCCAAGAAGCGCCTCCCGTTTACCGGCGGCGAGGACTGGTCCTCGGTGCAGAATATCAAGCCCAAGAAATCGCTTGAGCCCGGCAAAACATATTCATTGGATGACTTACTGTTCCGCATGATTGCCTATTCGGACAACAATGCGGCGCAACTGCTGCTCGAAGAATTTCCCAACGACAGCCTGTACCATTTCCTTGCGGATCATAACGCAGACTTCGAGAATGACGATAATGGCATTAAAATGTCTCTCGACACCTATTCCCGGTTCTTCGGGGCTCTGTATGACAGGTCATATCTCAGCACGGCCATGTCCCAAAAAGCTCTTTCCTATCTGGCCGCGGAGGACTTTCCGCAAGGCATGCATGCCGCTGTGCCGCCTAACGTAGTGGTAGAAAGCAAGTTCGGAGAGCGGCTCGTGAAGGATGAGACGGGCGCGGTTGTAAGCACGCAATTGCATGAGGTAGGCATTGTGCTGGGCGACGACCACCCGTTCCTCCTCGGCATCATGACCAGTGGCGATGATCTGACGGTGCTTGAAAAAGTCATACGGGAGATCTCCCACGACGTCTACGAAGAGGCCGAACACACTGCCAATTCCACCAAGAATCAAACGGATCAAACGAATTGCATGCATGCCAACTGTCATGCGATCTAACTTCTCCAACATTCATACGCACCATCTCAGACTTTCGGACAAGGTGCCGGGAATACAATGAACAGACGTCGCTGGTTGTTACATGTGGTAGTACGTGCCCTTGGTCACCGGAGAGGCCGCACTGTCCTTCTCTTGGCTGTGCTGGCCATGGCGTCGAGTCTGGCCACGGCCCTCGGCATCGTCTCGTACTCCATGGAGAGACGGGTGGCGGAAGAGGTGCGCAAATACGGGGCAAATCTGATCATACTTCCTGAAACGGCCAGGATCGATGTGGGGAGCGGCGGGCTCAATTTCGGGGCGGTCAGCGAACCGGCCTACCTGCAGCAGCGTCTGGTGGAGGATACCCTGGCGCGGAGCGGGCTGAAGGCGGAGCGCTCGTACCATCTGCGCGGCGCACTGCATTGGAAAGACGCCGACATCATGGTGGAAGGGGTCGACTTTGCCGATATTCGCCGCCTCTTCCCCTGGTGGCAGTTGAAGGGCGCCTGGCCGGCCGCCGGAGAGACGGTGGTCGGCAATGACCTGGCGGCCCGTCTGAAGCTCAAAACGGGCGATACGGTGGAGCTTGTGGGGAAGGCACAAACCGTGCGGCTGCGCGTTTCGGGCATCGTATCGTCCGGCGGTGAGGAGGACGGTCTGCTCTTCCTGGCATTGCCGGAACTCCAGCAGGCACTCGGCCTTGACGGCCAGGTCAGCCTTGTCCGACTCATGGTGACCGCCGGGGGAGACAGCCTCAAAAAGAGCGCCGCCGCCCTTCAGGCGCTCCTGCCCGCCGCACGGGTCAGCGAGGTGCGCCAGACCGCCCGGACATCGGAAGGGCTTCTGGCCAAGGTCAAGCTGCTCATGCTCATGGTGACGGCGGTGGTCCTGGTCTCCGCGGGAAGCAGCGTGGCAGGCACCATGAGTACGACGGTGCTGGAGAGGGGCAAGGAGATCGGGCTCATGAAGGCCATGGGCGGGACCCGCAGGGAGGTCATGTGGATCTTCTGCGGCGAGTCGGCGCTGCTCGGCCTTGTGGGAGGGGGTGCGGGCTACCTGTTGGGCAGCGCCATTGCCCAGTTCATCACCAGAACGGTCTTTTCCGCATCAGCCGACTTCATCCCCTGGTTTGCCGGCATCTCCGTGGGGGTAAGCCTGTTTCTCGCCCTGTTGGGGAGTTTCGGGCCCATGGTTTCGGTGTTCAGGCTGGACCCGGTCAGAAGCTTGCGGGGTGAGTGAGGCATTCTGAAGCTGTTGCCGCCCACTCCAAAGGGAAAGGTTTTCACACATGACTACGAACATAATAGAAACCAGCGGCCTTACCAGGAACTATGCCGACATCTGCGCTCTGAAGCCGCTTGATCTCGCAGTCCCGGAGGGAGAGTGGCTGTCGGTCATGGGGCATTCTGGTTCCGGCAAAAGTACGTTCATGAACCTGGTGGGGGGGCTGGACAGGCCGAGCGCCGGCTCCTTGACGGTTGGCGGCGAAAACCTGCTGGCGCTCAATGAGGATGGCCTGGCACGGTTTCGCCGCGAGTTTGTCGGGATAATTTTTCAGCAGCACCACCTCATACCCTACCTGACCGCCCTGGAGAACGTCATGATCGCCCAATATTTTCACAGTGTTCCCGATGAGGCGGAAGCGCGCACCGCCCTGGAGCGGGTTGGGCTGGGGCACCGTCTGAAGAACCGGCCGGGTGAGCTTTCCGGCGGAGAACAGCAACGGGTCTGCATCGCCCGGGCGATC